>CAIVND010000242.1 GCA_903907185.1 uncultured Acidimicrobiaceae bacterium | reverse complement strand
GGCCCTTTCCGTTCTTCACGGACTCGATGAATGCAGGCACGTTGTCGACCGAACCGATCTCATTCAACATGCGCAACACCTCCTCGTTTGCACCACCGTGACGTGGTCCATAGAGGGCGGCGATCGCCGAGGCGGCTGCGGAGTAGGGATCGGCGTGGCTAGAACCGACCACGCGCATCGTTGTTGTTGAACAGTTCTGCTCGTGATCAGCATGAAGGATGAACAGAACCTCGATCGCATGTGCAAGACGTGGGTCCGCCTCATAACGCGGCTCGGCGATCTTCCACATCATTGAGAGGAAGTTCTCGGCGAAGCTCAGTGAGTTGTCTGGATAGACAAAGGGCATCCCAACGCTGAAACGGTGCGCTGCTGCTGAGAGCGTTGGCATCTTTGCGATGAGTCGAACGATCTGGAGATAGCGCGACTCGGGGTCAAAGATGTCCTTGGCGTCCGGGTAGAAGGTCGACAGAGCCGCGATCGCCGAACAGAGCATTCCCATTGGGTGGGCGTCGTAATGAAAGCCCTCAAGAAAACGCTTCCGTACGTTCTCATGGATAAAGGAGTGTTGCGTAATGTCCTTTGTCCACTTGGCCAGCTGCTCCTCATCGGGAAGCTCACCATGCAGGAGGAGGTAGGCAACTTCGAGGTAGGTGGACTGCTCAGCGAGCTGCTCAATGGGATAGCCCCGGTAGCGAAGAATCCCCGCATCGCCATCGATGTAGGTGATCGAACTTTCGCACTCTGCGGTTGCGCCAAAGGCGGGATCATAGAACCAGACACCGGGGAGAAGCTTTGACCACTCGGTAGCGCTGACGCCACCCCGAGCGAGCGGAATCTCAACGGATTTGCCTGTGCGGTTGTCGGTAATAGTGACGCTTTCTGACACTTTTAGCGTTCTCCTCGGACTCAATGATTCGCCACAGAGCGGGCTCTCATGATCCTACGCCGGATCACCCAATTAAGAGAAACCGGGTGTGGCCGCGCGGGGACGGAGGGATCGCTGGAATACCCATTTGGGACAAGTCGCCATGTCAACTTTTCATATTGACAATCATCGATTTATACTAGATAGATGCCAACGCCTGATCCTGCCTGCTGTCCGGCCTTTTCCACCCACGTGATGAGCGAGGCGACCGCCACCGAGCTCGCTGACCTGTTTGCGGGTCTTGCGGACCCGACCCGGCTCCGCTTGCTCTCGCTCATCGTGGCGGAGGAAGAGGTGTGTAGCTGCAACCTCGAAGAGCCGCTCGGTCGAAGTCAGCCAACGATCTCACATCACACACGCATCCTCGCGGATCTTGGACTCATCATCGGCGAACGGCGAGGACGCTGGGTCTATTGGCGAGCGGACCGCGCTCGGATTGCCTCTGTTCAGTCCGCTCTTCAATTGGACGAGCAGGTGAACCAGAGATGAGCCATGAAGGGACAGTGAGCCGCCCTCTTTTGGCGGAGTTTCTTGGATCGATGTTGCTTGCTGCGGTAGTGATCGGTTCAGGAATCGCAGCCGCCCAGCTCTCGCCAAATGACATTGGCTTGGAGTTAGTAGAGAACACGGCTGCCACAGTGGGGGGACTTTACGTACTTATCACCCTTTTCGGACCGGTCTCGGGAGCACATTTCAATCCCATCGTCTCCGTGCTTGATGCGATATTTGGACGGATGCGGTGGTCGATGGTGGGCGCCTACACGCTCGTTCAGACGGCTGGCTGCATCTGTGGAGCGCTGCTTGCAAACGCAATGTTTGGTCTTAGTACGGTCAGTCTCTCCGTCCATCATCGTGCGAGCGCACCCCACGGTCTCGGTGAGGTGGTAGCCACCTTTGGTTTGATGATGGTGATCTTTGGCCTACTAAAAAATGGCAACGAATCGCGAATAGCGAGTGCCGTTGCCGCCTACATCGGTGCTGCGTACTTCTTCACGAGTTCGACCAGCTTTGCCAATCCCGCGATCACCGTTGGACGAATGTTCTCTAATACCTTCGCTGGAATTGCACCGTCGTCTGTTCCCGTCTTTGTCTCGATGCAGTGTGTCGGGGGGCTTCTCGCGTTCGGTGTGATCAAGTACCTCTTCATGCCGATGGTGACCCATGAGTGACCGGCCGATCGTCCTGTTTGTCTGCATTCACAATGCTGGCCGGAGTATGGCTGCGCGTCTGTTACTTGACCATTATGCGATGGGGAATATCGATGTTCGCTCGGCCGGATCTGAACCGTCGAATGAGGTCAATCAGATGGTGGTTGAAGTTCTTCACGAGCGAGGAATCGATGCACGTGGCGAACAGCCGAAGCTCCTCACCTACGAGATGGCACGTGAGGCCGATGTAGCGATCACGATGGGATGTGGTGACGCCTGCCCACACTTTCCGGGAAAGCGCTACGAAGATTGGGACCTTGTGGATCCGAGCGGACAGACCATCGAGGTTGTCCGCTCGATCGTCGACGGGATCGATCGCCGCACTCAGCTGCTCTGTGACCAGCTCCTCGGTGGAGATGAGCCAGAGTAAGGCTCATGGTCTTGAATCAGAGTCTTTTTGAATCAGTGCTCTTTAACGGGACGCTCTTGAAAGGGTGAGATCGGTCAACGGATCGCAAGCACTGCGGTGATTATCCCGAGCACGATTAGAACGATCGCGGTGACGATGCGCAACTTCGCGGGGTTAATGAAGCGGGTCAAGCTACTTCCCCCGATGACGGCGATGCCTGCGACACTCCACAGTGCAAGGACCGATCCGAGTCCAACCTCGACAGGAGCGTGATAACGGGCCGCAAGGTTCGCGGTCAGTATCTGAGTCAGGTCACCCCACTCTGCGAGGAAGATCACAATAAACGCCGCGATGAACGTCTGGCGGTGGGTGCGTATCTCTGTCTCGACGAGCTCTTCCTCGCGTTCTTCAAACTCGCTCTCATGAAGCGATTCTCGGATGGCGAGATAGGCGCCAAGAAAGAACAGTACCGAGACGATTCCATTGACCGCCCGATGCGGAAGAAGTCGAAAGATTGCGGTTCCAATCGAGATGGCGATCACAACGTGCAGGGCGAAAGCCACAGATGCTCCGAGCCAGACTGACAACGGTCTTCCCTTGGTTGCCAAAACCAGTGAGGCGAACATCGTTTTGTCGGGTAACTCACCAATGAAGATGACCGGAAAGACGGCAAGCGCGATTGCGAAGTTCATACGGTCTTTTGGCTATCGATCATCGAGGAGTCACTATTCCATTGGCTGCACATTGGGGAGTTCCACCAGGGAGTCGGTGACGGTTCTTTGCCACGAACCAGTAGATAACGGCAAAGATCCAGCGCAGCGGTGGCAGATCAAGGGCCAGCCCAAGAATCGAGAGCGGTGGTTTGGTGGACCGAAGTGCGCGTGCAACAGCGTGTGATCGGCGGTAGTGATGGTGACCATCGACGAACCAGAGAGCGGCGTTGACCTCAGCCCGTGTAAGCCCAAGCTCGGTGAGCTCGGAGTCGGTGATCTCCTGTGATGCCTCTACGCTCAAGTACGTATCGCGGATCCGCCGGTTGAGCCACTGTGCAGCATTTGTGCAAAACCCACAGCTTCCGTCGTAGATGAGTTTTTTTGAAAGACCCGAAGACACCCTCGCAGCGTATCGTCATCGCTATCCACCCTACGGTCGAGTGAACGTGCGGTGTTAGCCGGTGAATCCCTTCTCTCTGAGGAGTTGTTCGATCTTTACCGTATGCGCGGACTCCCAGCTTTCAAGCGAGGTTGTCGCCTCGACGGCCGCGATCGCCTGCGCTCGCTCGAGTACCTCTTGGCTCTTGTCTCGTTCAATGATGACAATGCCCTCCTCATCGGCGACGACGATGTCACCGGGAGAGACACGGACACCGCCGCAGACAATAGGGACATTCAGCTCGCCGAGGGTCTCTTTTGCTCCAGGGATCGGAACGACGCCGCGAGCAAAGATTGGGAACCCGTTCTCGCGCGACTCGGCCACATCGCGAATGACCCCGTCAACGAGGAATGCCGCGATCCCGTGGAGCTGTGCGACGGCACAGACGTTGCCTCCTGCCACTGCATATTTGGTATCGCCAGCCTCGACAACGACAATCGAACCAGGAGATGCGCGGTAGATCGCCGCATGCAACATGAGATTGTCTCCCGCTGGGCATCGGACGGTATAGGCAGGCCCAGCGATACGAGCCATCCCCGACCACAGCGGGTGGATACCTAGATCGACGACGCGATCTTGGGTCACCACATTGGCAAAGGCAGTCGGAGAAAGTTCAGCGAAGGCGGTGTAATCAGTCATGGGTCCTCCCGTTGCGTTGAGCCAAGGATAGGTTCGTTCGAGCGGTCCTAACGGTGGACGGTGGAAACGACACGTCGGGAGGAAGTGGGGCAAGTTCCATTCATATAGACACTTATCAATGTATGGCCTAGGATATATTGACAAGTATCAATGTATAGAAGGAGTAGCCCATGTCCCGAGTCCAGCTCGCCCTGAATGTCAGCGATATCGACAGTGCTGTGGAGTTCTACGAAAGGCTTTTTGGAACCTCTCCCGCGAAGCGCCGCCCCGGCTATGCCAACTTTGCCATTGAGGATCCGCCACTCAAGTTGGTGCTCTTCGAAGATCAGTCGCAGCAAGGTGAGGGTTTTGCCACGTCACTCAACCACCTCGGAGTTGAAGTCGCGACAACCGATGAGGTCATGTCGACCCAAGATCGACTGAGAGCTGAAGGTCTTGAGTTGTCCAGTCGAGAGGAGGCAACCTGTTGTTATGCCCTCCAAGACAAGTTCTGGGTATCGGGTCCGAACGATGCCGCTTGGGAGTTCTATACCGTCCTTGAGGATTCTCCGGAACTCGCGTTGACTGGCGCTGATGCAGTGGCCGGTCAGTCTTGCTGTAGTGACTCGAACGCAACTGTCGAAGTGACAATGGGCAAAAGATGTTGACGAAGCACGAGATCTAAACGGTCCGGCGTCGGCCGGTTCCTCGCCTTTGGCGACCAAGACTGATCATCTGATCGCCTCGTCTTGAGCGTGCACTATTGCTGGTGGATCACTCCGAATTGGTGGATCACTCCGTCGATCGGACGTGGCGGTAGACGTTTGTCTCTCGAGGTTGGAAACCAAGTCGCTGGTAGAGACGGTTTGCGTCGACACGGGTCGGCCGAGAGGTGAGATCGATGCTCACGGCACCCAGCCCGGTCGCCGTCGCGACAGCATGACGGATGAGTGCTGCACCGATGCCCTTGCCACGACCGGCTTCGTCGACGACAACGTCTTCGATCCAGGCACGCAGCCCCGTTGGGATGGCAAAGGTAGCCAGGCAGAGACTTCCGACGATCTTTCCGTCTTGGCGCGCAACAAACACGTAGGTCGCTCGGTTGTCGGTGATCTCGGTCAGCTCAGCCAAGGTCGGTGGCTCGGCCTGAGAGAGTTGGGGGAGCAAGTGGGCGAATGCTTCAACGTGCTCTTGAGTTGGACTCAGCACTCGCTCCAACTCGATCGGTGTTTCGCTCACCGCGCAAGTGTACGGCTGAGGAACAAGATCTGTCCGCCACTTTGACCGCAGGAGGAGGTGGCCTAGCTATTAGGCTCACCTTTGTGAGCGCTGACGAAGATCCTCTCCTTGCCGCGAAGGGGCCTAGTTCGGAGGATCCGTCGACCCGTCTCTCACCGGTCAGTCGTATCTTTGCGAAATTCCGGTCGAAGGAGGAGAACGAGGTTCCTCCACTCCACCACCCGGTAATGATCGTTGCCTTCGAGGGCTGGAATGATGCCGGTGAGGCAGCCTCCTACTCCGCAAACTTCCTTGAGCGAGCCTGGTCCGCGGTCCCCTTTGCAGAGATCGATCCCGAGGAGTTCTTTGATTTCACCGAGGTTCGCCCTGAGGTTCGTCTCGGCCCTGATGGCACCCGATCGATCACCTGGCCAGTGACCTCCTTCTCGCTCGCGACAGCGGGCGGCATGGGTAACGACGTGATCTTGGTCAGTGGATCAGAGCCTCAACTTCGGTGGCGCACCTACTGCGAGGCCTTTATTGAACTGGCGAAGAGTCTCAAGGTCGAACGCGTCATCATGCTCGGTGCCTACCTTGGCGAGATCACTCACACCGGCAATGTTCCCATCAATGCCACGACTCATGACCCAGCCGTCGCCGACGAGCATGGAATCTCCCAGTCGCTCTATGAGGGGCCAACCGGCATTCTTGGTGTGCTCGCTGGTGCACTCTCTCAGATCAAGATTCCCTCGGTGTCTGTGTGGGCGAGCGTTCCCTGCTATTCCTTACCGGTGGCACCAAAGGCTGCACTCGCGCTGACACGCGTCGCGACGACGCTCGCTGAACGATTTGTGGACATGGCGGAACTTGAAGTTGAGGCCACCGACTATGAGATGCGCATGAACGAACTCGTCGCTGAGGACGAAAACGTCGCTGCCTACGTCGAACGCATTCGTGAGCTTGAAGCTGCTGAGGACGAAGAGGTCTCATCTGATGGGCTTGCCGAAGAGATTGAACGTTACCTCCACGGCGGACAAGAGGGCTAGCTGCAGTGGCGATTCAGGAGGACTGTCGGCACTACGTCATGCAGACGGTGCGCGGCAGAGAGCGGATCGAACGCTGTCGCCTTGGCGCGAGTGAGCAGGTTCCTTTCGCCTGTCCTGACGGCTGTGTCTTTTACGAGTCGCGCAGCACCTCAAGTGCAGGATGGCACGTCGCCGAACAAGATCGGCCAGAGACGGATCTGCCGCCCACCTCTTGATCACTCAACCATGGTGTGGTTGATCAACAAGAGCTAACTCTCGATTACATCTCCGAGAAGCTCCACTTCGATACCCTGCTGGCGAAGCCAGGAGATCGCGGCATCGGTGTCATTAACTGCACCGGTAAGTTCCAAAATGATCCAGCCATAGTGTTCTTCAACACTCGCTCGGCGGATATTTGGTGTGACATTCATCTCGCGCACCATGGTGGCGATGATCGGCTCGCGTACGTACTGTTCCGGGAAGATGAGCTTGAGACGAACACCCATTATTGAGATCCAATCAGGTCGAGGACCGCTTCTGGAGACATCACGATACCGGTGAGAAAGGTGCCAAAATCTGCGTAGCGGGCGGAAGCCTCATCAAAGCGCATCTGATAGACGCAATCTTTTAAGTCATCGAGATTGCGACCAAAGAGAGTTACTCCCCACTCGTAGTCATCGAGTCCTGTTGAACCTGTTACGAGCTGAAGGACCCGACCGCGGAAGGTTCGTCCACTTACGCCGTGCTCCATCATCAACCTCATCCGCTCGTCGTAGTCGAGGCGGAACCAGTTGTCGCCCTCAAGGCGCCGCTTGGACATTGGATAAAAGCAGAAGGCAGTCAGTCCCTCGGGTGGGAGATTCGGTCGCAGGCGTGCCATCTTCATCTGCTCAGGAACACCACCGGAATATTCGGAGATCTCGGTGAGTGAGACGTAGGAGTAGTTGATCTGGCAGCCAGCTCGAGTGAGCTCGGTCTGTAAGAGACGGAGCCGTTCGGGAGTGGGCCCGAGGGCAAGTACACCGAGATCTCCCTTGTGGCCGAGCATCGCGACGGTGACGATCTGGTAGCCATCGTTCCCACATCCCGAGATAGCAGCGGCGATCGCCTTTTTGTCCGCGTGATTGTCCACGGTACAAAAGAGGTGCAGCACGCTGAGGCCGAGCATCTTTTCATCGCTATCGCCCAACATTGGCGCCTGTTCAGTCGAGGTGCTCACCCTCTCAGTGTAGGGGAGCGTTTTGGCGCGAAGAACGGGGTGCCGGAGCACCCCGTTCTCTAACTACTCACTACCTTTTTTGGAGTTTAGAAGTCCTCCATGCCTCCGCCCGGCATCGCCGGTGCGCCGGCGGGCTCGGGAAGGTCAACGACGACACACTCGGTCGTAAGGAAGAGTGCAGCGATCGAAGCGGCGTTCTGCAGAGCCGATCGGGTGACCTTGGCTGCGTCGATGACGCCGGCCTTCAAGAGGTCCTCGTAGACACCGGTCGCAGCATTGAGGCCGTCAGAGACATTCTCAAGGGAAAGGACACGCTCGACGACGACACCGCCCTCGAGGCCTGCGTTGATTGCGATCTGACGAAGTGGCTCGGTTACCGCGCGAGCAACGATGCGTGCACCGGTTGCCTCATCGCCCTCGAGTGAGGCAGCAACATCATTGATTGCCTTCTGTGTACGGATGAGAGCAACACCACCTCCAGGGACAACACCCTCCTCAACTGCAGCTTTCGTTGTTGAGACGGCATCTTCGATGCGGTGCTTCTTCTCTTTGAGTTCAACCTCAGTCGCTGCGCCAACCTTGATGACGGCAACGCCACCGGAAAGTTTTGCGAGGCGCTCTTGGAGCTTCTCACGGTCGTAGTCCGAGTCGGTATTTTCGATCTCCGACTTGATCTGGCTGACGCGTCCCTTGATGTCACCCTCGTCACCAGAACCCTCAACAACGGTGGTCTCATCCTTGGTAACGACGATCTTGCGAGCGCGTCCAAGGAGGTCGATCGTGACGTTCTCAAGCTTGAGACCGACGTCCTCGGTGATCACCTGAGCACCGGTCAAGATTGCGATGTCTTGGAGCATTGCCTTGCGTCGCTCGCCAAAGCCTGGGGCCTTTACGGCGACACTCTTGAAGGTGCCGCGGATCTTGTTGACGACGAGTGTTGCAAGGGCTTCGCCCTCGATGTCCTCGGCGATGATGAGCAGTGCCTTTCCGGCCTGCATCACCTTTTCAAGGATTGGGAGCAGGTCACGGACTGCGGTGATCTTCGATCCAAAGATCAAGATGTAGGGATCGTCAAGGACGGCCTCCATACGATCTTGGTCAGTAACAAAGTACGGCGAGATGTAACCCTTGTCGAAGCGCATACCTTCGACGAGATCCATGCCCATACCGAAGGTCTGTGACTCCTCGACGGTAATGACTCCGTCCTTACCGACCTTGTCGATCGCCTCGGCGATCATGGTGCCGATCTCGTTGTCCGCTGCGGAGATGGAGGCAACCTGAGCGATCTGCTCCTTCGAGTCGGCCTCATGAGAGATCTCAACCAGGCGAGCAACGGCAGCAGTTACTGCAGCTTCGATGCCGCGTTTGAGTGACATTGGGTTCGCACCGGCAGCGATATTGCGCAGACCCTCGCGGACAAGCGCACCAGCGAGAACCGTGGCAGTTGTCGTGCCATCACCGGCGACGTCATCGGTCTTCTTCGCAACCTCTTTGACGAGCTCTGCGCCGACCTTTTCTAGTGGGTCATCAAGTTCGATCTCTTTGGCAATGGAGACGCCATCATTGGTGATGGTAGGGGCTCCCCACTTGCGCTCAAGGACTACATTGCGACCTTTTGGACCAAGGGTTACCTTGACGGCATCGACCAGCTGGTTCATGCCGCTCTCGAGCGCCCGACGGGCCTCGATATCGAAGGCAATTAGCTTTGCCATTAATTCGACTCCTTTTCGTGTCTGCCGGGGTCGGCAGAAAGACACTTTTACCTATTAGCACTCTCGTTACCTGAGTGCTAATAGGTAATCACGCAATCGTATCCATTGCAACTTGGGGGGATTGACCAGCGCTTATGAAGGGCGATCCGAGCGCCGCTCGGAATTTTTCAGTGAAAAATGCTAGCGAACTAGCCGCCAGCGACCGCCGGAACGATCGAGACGCTCTGGCCGGGCGTGAGAGGTGTATTGAGTCCATCGAGGAATCGGACGTCCTCATCGGCGACGAAAACGTTGACAAATCGTCGAAGTTCGCCCGAATCGTCAAGGAGTCGCTCGCCGATGCCTGGGTGCTTCGATTCGAGGCCGCTGATGATCTCTCGGACCGTGGTGGCCTCAAGGACGATCTCACCCTCGCCGCCCGTTAGCGGTCGAAGTTGGGTGGGAATGCGGACGGTGACGCTCATGATGTTGCCCCTTCTTGTGTTCGTTCGAACTCTGCAAATGCCGCAAGCGTCGGTGGGATCACCGTGCTTGGAGCGACGGTGTCGCCAAGTGCCTCCACGGTCTTTAAACCGTTGCCCGTGATGTAGGCGACGACACACTCATCCTTTGTGATCACGCCCTCGCGTGCGAGAGCGGCAAGTGTTGCGACGGTGACGCCACCGGCGGTCTCTGCAAAGATGCCCTCGGTACGGGCGAGGAGCTGAATTGCCTCGACGATCTCGGGATCGGTAACCGAACCCATCCCGCCATTGGTGCTCCGAACGACCTGCAGGGCGTACCAGCCGTCAGCGGGGTTCCCGATTGCAAGTGATTTTGCAATGGTGTGCGGGCGCACAGGACGGATCTGGTCGGCACCATTGCGAAATGCCGTAGTGACCGGTGAGCATCCCTCTGCCTGGGCACCAGAGATCCGTACATGATGGCCGTCCTCGATGAGCCCTACCTTCTCGAGCTCCTGGAAACCCTTGTGAATCTTTGTCAACTGGCTTCCGGATCCAATCGGTACGACAACGTGATCCGGTGCCTTCCACCCGAGCTGCTCGGCAACCTCAAATGCGAGGGTCTTTGATCCTTCGGAGTAGTAGGGACGGACGTTGACGTTGACGAATGCCCAGTCAGGATGTTCGCTGGCGATCTCTGAACAGAGTCGGTTCACATCGTCGTAGTTCCCCTCGACGGCGACCAGTTTGAGATCAAAGACGGCGGTCATCGCGATCTTGACGTGCTCAAGGTCGCTTGGGATGAAGACGTAGGCGCTCATCCCCGCACGTGCTGCATGTGCAGCGACCGAGTTTGCGAGGTTGCCGGTCGAGGCACAAGATGCCACTTTGAAGCCAAGTTCACGGGCCTTCGCGAGTGCGACCGAGACGACGCGGTCCTTAAACGAACCGGTCGGATTGCGCGTGTCGTCCTTTAGCCACAGCTCGCCAAGACCAAGCTCGGCAGCGAGCCGATCGGCACGGACGAGGGGGGTAAATCCGGCCCCAAGATCGACCGAGGAGGTCTCGTGAGCAGGGAGAAGTTCGTGATATCGCCAGATTGAGAGCGGACCGTTTTCGATCGACTCGCGGCTGATCTTTGACTTGATCGCCTCGTAGTCATAGACGACCTCAAGGGGGCCGAAGCAGAAATCACAGACGTGAAGGGCCTCCGCCGGGTACGAGCGACCACACTCTCGGCAAGCTAAACCAAGTACAGATGTCATTACCTACTCCTCATCGGTCGGGCATTGGCACCTGGCGGTCGTAGCGCAACGAGTGCGCTATCGGTCTCTGGTTGCCGCGACGTCAACGGGCCCGTCCCTCAGTCGCTCTTGATGATTTACCTAGTTTGGCCGCAATTTTCGAACGAGTCAATGCAGACGCAGTGTCTGTTGCAAACTCCGATCAAACCAAGTTCGTTCATCGTAGTGGCCTGAATGTGGGGCTCGTGCAAAACGCAGCGCGTTGAAAACGGCGATGATAGAGCGATGGCAGAACCTCATTCTTCAATTGGAGACGAACAGTTGAACCCCCTCAACGATCTCGTGATCGTTACCCATCGGGGTCCCGCCTCATTGACAAGGGGAGACAGTGGCGAGATTGTGCGTGGTCAGCCTGCTGGAGGCCTCGCCCCAAGTCTGACAAGAGCGCTCAAGGGCTCGAAGGCGACGTGGGTCGCAGCGGCGACGGGACTGCTTGAACGCGAGATCGCTGGAGGCGATCCCGACCTCGAGCCAGATCTCAATCTGCGCTATGTGCTTCTCGATGATGAGGTCATGCATGACGCCTACCAGACCATCGCAAATGAGACACTCTGGTTTCTCAACCACGAGATGGCAGAGGTCGCGGGCGTCACGATCGATGAGCGGTGGGTAGCAGCCTTCGACAACTTCCGGATCTACAACGAGGCCTTCGCACGGGTGATCACTGAGGTAGCACCGGTCAACGGCACCGTGATGGTGAATGACTACCATCTCCCACTTGTTGGACCGATACTTCTTCGCGATCGGCCAGATCTAAAAACGCTGCACTTTTCGCACACACCCTTTTGTACGCCAGAGACCCTGCATATCCTTCCCGATGCGATCGCTACCGAACTTCTCACTGCGATGGCCTCGTACGGTGTGTGTGGTTTTCATACCGACCGATGGGTGGATCGGTTTCTTGCCTGCTGTGAATCTTATGGTGTGCGCGCACCGAGGGTCTTTTCCTGTGGTCTCGGAGTCGATGCTGTTGGACTCATTGCGGAGAGCTCGAGCCCCTCGGTATTAGAACATGTCGCGATCAATCACGAGCGGTTCGATGACTACCGCATGATCTTTCGATCCGACCGTCTTGAGCCGACAAAGAATATTGTCAATGGATTCCTCGCCTATGAACGATTATTGGAGCAGCACCCGGAGCTGATCGAGTCCGTCGTGTTCCATGCGCGGTCGTACCTTTCACGCACTGACCTTGTCCTGTACCGTGACTACCGAATTGAGGTCGAGGAGACGGTCGCAAAGATCAACGAACGCTTTGGGAACAACGAGTATCAACCGATCGTCTTCGAGATCGATGATGACTACGATGCCTCGCTCGCTGCCTATCGGACCTATGAGGTTCTCATCGTCAATCCACTCCTCGACGGGATGAACCTCGTTGTCAAAGAGGCCGCGGTAGTGAACAAGAAACAGGGTGCAGTCATACTGAGCAGGGGAGCAGGAGCCTATGAAGAGCTCATGGACTGCGTGATCGGCATCGATCCCTTCGATATCGATGCAACGGCGGAGGCCTTTGAATCCGCACTCTCGATGCCTCTTCGCGAGCGGGCGGTTCGAGCGGAACGTCTCAGTCTGTTGAGTGCACAACGTCCACCAGCGGTCTGGCTCATGGAGTGTCTCACTCATCTGCAGGATTTGGCGTAGTTCAATATCTTTCGCTAAACGTTTTCGAGCGCGCGTTTGAGCTGACGCAGAAGTGTCTGCACGCGGGTGGGTGAGTCGAGCACAAGGTCAGCTCGGGTAAGAAGTTCTTGAGGTGCTTCGTTACTGCTCACGGCGACACGCACGGTCGTTCGCGTTTCGGCGATCTCATCAAGAGCATTGAATGCCTCGAGGTCACCGACGTCATCACCGATAAAGACGACAGCGGCGCAGTTCGCGGCGAGACGTCTTACCGTGCTCTGTTTGCTCGGTGTTCCAGGTGGAAAGAGATCGATGGACATCTTGCCCTCGCGTAGTTCGATGTGAAAGTTCGCAGCACTCTCGAGTGCAAATGCGCGTAGCGCAGGCTCTTGACTCTGTGCGCGCCGCCAGTGGAGAGTGATGATCTCTCCCTTTTCTTCGACCGAGTCCGTTGTTGCAACGTTGCGCGCCCGCTCTGCGATCGTGGTCATGGTCTCTGTCCACGCGCTAGAGGTTGGAACCGCGGAGATCGAGCCAGAGGGATCGACGATGTCGAGACCATTTCGTCCGAAGACGAGAAGCTTTGAGGCATCGCGGGCACCGAACCTAAGCACCTTGTGGAGAAATGTTCCCGGTCGTCCGGACACGATGGCGGTTGTG
>CAIVND010000241.1 GCA_903907185.1 uncultured Acidimicrobiaceae bacterium | reverse complement strand
GTGCCATCAGACAGATAAGGCATGTCTTCAACAGGCAGAATTCGAGAGACAACACCCTTGTTTCCGTGACGTCCGGCAAGCTTGTCACCCTCGGAGATCTTGCGCTTCTGGGCAACGTAGACGCGGACCAGCTGGTTTACACCAGGCGAAAGCTCATGAGACTCGTCTCTGGTAAAGACCTGAACATCAATGACCTTCCCCGACTCACCATGAGGCACCTTCAAACTGGTGTCACGAACATCGCGAGCCTTCTCACCGAAGATCGCTCGGAGCAGTCGTTCCTCAGGGGTTAGCTCAGTCTCACCCTTAGGGGTGACCTTACCGACCAAGATATCTCCAGGCTCGACCTCAGCTCCGATACGGATAATTCCCCGCTCGTCAAGATCGCTCAAGATCTCCTCGGAGAGATTCGGGATGTCCCGGGTGATCTCTTCAGCACCAAGCTTGGTATCACGCGCATCGATCTCATGCTTTTCGATGTGGATTGAGGTCAGTACGTCGTCTTTGACAAGACGCTCGGACAGGATAATTGCATCCTCGTAGTTGTAACCCTCCCATGGCATGAAGGCCACGAGGAGGTTCTTTCCAAGAGCAAGCTCACCATGGTGCGTCGACGGACCGTCGGCGATAATGTCGCCCTGCTCAACAAGGTCACCTTCAGAGAGCAAAAGCTTCTGGTTAATGCAGGTATTCTGGTTGGACCGTTGGAACTTGGCGAGAGGATAGGTCACCTTGCCAAGTTCATGACCGTTGGCATCCTTGGCCCCGGCGTTGTATTCGACCGAAACGGTGTCGCCGGTTATGCGCAGGATCTTTCCTGATCCCTGGGCAACGATCACCTCACCTGCGTCCTGTGCGGCGCGTGCTTCGATTCCCGTACCGACAAATGGCGCTTCAGGAACAAGCAGCGGGACCGCCTGCTTCTGCATGTTCGCACCCATAAGCGCTCGGTTGGCATCGTCGTGCTCAACGAAAGGAATGAGAGCAGTAGATACTGAGACGATTTGCTTTGGCGAAACATCCATAAGATCAACGTCGGCCGGTGGAACGAAGTCGACCTCGCTGGTTGATCCATAGCTGGTTGTCGTCGCACCTACACGAACACCGGCGCCCTGTGGGCCACGGCGAACGAGGACACGGTCGGAGGTGAAGTTACCCTTTTCATCGGTCACGGCCGAGGCCTGTGCGATGACGTACTCCTCCTCCTCGTCAGCGGCAAGGTAGACGATCTCGTCCGTTACCCGACCCGCGACAACCTTTCGGTAGGGGGTCTCAATGAAACCATGCGAGTTCACTCGGGCGTAGGAGGCGAGGTGACCAATGAGTCCGATGTTCGGACCCTCTGGCGTCTCAATTGGGCACATCCGGCCATAGTGCGAGGTGTGCACGTCTCGAACCTCGAAACCAGCACGCTCACGCGAGAGGCCACCGGGTCCAAGTGCGGAGAGACGACGCTTGTGGGCAAGACCCGACAGCGGATTGTGTTGATCCATGAACTGCGAGAGCTGGCTTGTTCCGAAGAACTCTTTGATCGCAGCAGCAACCGGTCGGATGTTGATCAGTGCCTGAGGCGTAATGGCCTCGGCTTCGAT
>CAIVND010000240.1 GCA_903907185.1 uncultured Acidimicrobiaceae bacterium | reverse complement strand
GGGGGGTAGGGCTTTGAGACTAGTGGTTTAGGGGCCACTTAGGACCTTCCACGGGTACTCGGATGAACGAGCTTGCGCTCAGCAAGGATGACCACAGCGCTTGAGAGCACCCCAATAATGGCCAGGCAGACAACAGATGCATAAACCTTCGGGAGGTCACCAAACTGCTGATAGGCAATGCCGATGGTCGCACCAAGACCCCGAGAGTCACCAGAGGTCGTGAACTCTGCGACGACTGCTCCAACAAGTGAGAGCGGAACACAGATCCGCGCTGCGGCAAAAAGGTAGGGCAAGGAAGAGGGGATCCGGAGCCGCCACAGGATCTGTGCACGCGAGGCATTGAGCGTTCGGAAAAAGTCGAGTGCCTCTTGATCGATGTTTCGAAGACCGACAAACGAGTTCACCAAGAAGGGGAAAAAGACAATGATTGAGGTAACGATGTAGCGCGGCACCAAGGTAGTGCCAAAGAGCAGGACGAGGCCATAGGCAAAGCTCACCACCGGTGTGACGTTCAAGACCACCGCGAGCGGCATTACTGCACGCTCCATCACCCGGAACTGTGTCATGAGTACGGCAAGACCAAATGCAAGAACGGCGCTCACCGCAAGACCAACCACCATTTCATCGATCGTCCAAAGAGCATTCACGAGAAAAAGATGGGGATGTTGAATGAGCGCTTGACAGATCAGACCGAGTGAGGGAATGGCCAGACTGTTGTGCTTGGCAACGACCTGCCAAAGGAAGAGGAGCAGCACAAGTGCCACGGCCGGTGGAAGAACGCGAGCAGCGATTTTGGCGGTCTTCGAAGAAGAGGTCTGCGAGTTACTCATTGTTCCTCGCCCCCGTCGATCGAAGCGCAAGGCGAACGCGGGTCTCAAGATTGCGAAAGCCATCAGTGAGCTCCACGAGATCGTCTCGTGGTCGAGGTAGGTCCACGGGAATGACCTCATGGATGACTCCCGGCGCTCCACTCATCACAATGACCACGTCGGAGAGCAGCACGGCCTCGCTAACCGAGTGAGTAACAAAGAGAACGGTCGTCCGATTGTCCTGCCAAAGTGTCAAGAGCTCATGACGAAGCACCTCACTTGTCAACTCATCGAGCGAGGAGAACGGCTCGTCCATCAACAAAACAGAGGGCGAGAGGACAAATGCACGCGCAATCGCGACGCGTTGTCGCATTCCGCCCGAAAGCTCCGCTGGATAGCGGTCAACCGCATCGCCAAGCCCAAATGAGCGCAGAATCTCAACGGGATCACGGTACTGCGCGCTCAGCTCTGAACGCTGTCCAAGCTGCAGGGGAAGAGCAACGTTCTCGAGAACGGTGCGCCAGGGTAGTAGTGCGAGCGACTGAGGTACATAACCGATCGACTTGTGCTGCTGCGCGACCTTGACTCCCTCACCAAAGACCGAAAGGGTGCCACTGTCATAGTCCTCAAGACCAGCGATGGTGCGGAGCAGGGAGGATTTCCCGCAGCCACTCGGTCCAATAATCGTCACAAACTGGCCGGGCGCCACGTCGATCGATACGTTCTTGAGTGCAGTAACGCCCTCATAACTTTTCGACAGGTTGTCAACGATGAGGCCGGAGGTCGAACCATATCCATGAGGACGAGGTGGTTCGGCAGAAGTTGAACTCATCCGGACAACCCTCCTGCCTGGCCTGTCATGCTGCTCCTGTAAGTAAAGAACTACCCCGGGGCAACTGCCCGGGGTAGTTCTCTGTCTTTAAATATTCACTACTGAACCAGTGCGGCAGACTAGACAGCGTCCTCGCCTGGCGTCTCTTCAGCGGTACCAAAGAACTGCTCGTCTTCACTCAGCGACGGTTCACCGTCGTTGAGACCGACAAGAGTTGCCAACGGATCAAAAGATGCCGTCCCGTCAAGCGAGCGGTACTGCGCGAAGGGGTCCTCACCAAGATCACTGGTGCTGGAATCGGCAAGGCCAGCCCCATCAACATCTCTCAACCATGCAGCGAGGTCTCCCGCCGTAGGATCACCAAGATCAGAGGACCAGAAGGTCATGCGCTCCGCGTCTGGGGTGTCAACGGAGATGTCTCGGTACTGGTTGAGACCAGATCCAGCGGGAATCAGCTTCCCGATGATGATGTTCTCCTTCAGACCATAGAGACGATCCGACTTGCCCTCAATCGCTGCCTCGGTAAGTACTCGGGTTGTCTCTTGGAACGAGGCGGCCGAAAGCCATGACTCGGTTGCAAGGGAGGCCTTCGTAATACCCATGAGCTCTGGACGGCCCTCAGCAGGTCGCTTGCCCTCTTGGACGAGCTCGCGGTTGGCAAATGCGTAACTCTGGGAGTTAACTCGCTCTCCCGGGAGGAAGTTCGAGTCTCCCGACTCAGCAACCAAAACACGACGGAGCATCTGGCGAACAATGAGTTCGATGTGCTTGTCATGAATTGAAACGCCCTGGTCGCGGTAGACCTTCTGCACCTCTTCAACGAGGTACTGCTGTGTCTCTCGAATTCCACGGATCTCAAGAAGCTCCTTGGGATCTTTTGGACCTTCGACCAGTGCATCACCAGCGGCGATCTCCTGCCCATCAGTTACCTCAAGGTGGGCTCGGACCGAGACGCTATACATCTCCTCTGAGCCATCATCAGCAACGATCATGATGCGACGACCAGCCTCATCATCTTCGACGCGAACGACACCAGCGGTTCGTGCCAAAACTGCAGCACCCTTTGGCGTGCGGGCTTCGAAGAGCTCGACGACTCGAGGAAGACCATGCGTGATGTCCTCACCAACCACACCACCGGAGTGGAAGGTACGCATCGTGAGCTGGGTTCCCGGCTCACCAATGGACTGTGCAGCGATGACTCCTACAGCCTCGCCGAGTTCGATTAGACGACCAGTTGCCAAAGACTTGCCATAACACGACACGCAGATGCCCTGTTCGGCCTCACAGGTCAATACCGAACGGGTACGGATGCGATCGATCGTTGGATCGTTCGCAAGGATTTCGACGTCGGTGTCTTCAAGCATGACACCAGCTTCGATAACTCCCCCATCGGCAAGCGTGATCGGGTCGACAAGAAGGCGACCATAGGCACGGGTTGCAAGATAGGAGCGCTTGCCGGGTGCGTCTGGCATGACGTCCTCGATCCAGATCCCACGAGTACTTCCACAGTCAACCTCACGGATGATGAGCTCCTGAGCGACGTCGACAAGTCGACGCGTCAGATAGCCCGAGTCCGCGGTTCGAAGTGCGGTGTCAGCAAGTCCCTTACGGGCGCCGTGTGTCGAGATGAAGTACTCAAGGACCGACAGGCCCTCACGGAATGAGGAGACGATCGGCCGAGGGATCATCTCACCACGCGGGTTTGAGACAAGACCCTTCATTCCGGCGATCTGACGGATCTGCTGGGTGTTACCACGT
>CAIVND010000239.1 GCA_903907185.1 uncultured Acidimicrobiaceae bacterium | reverse complement strand
CCGAGCAGCGCGCCAGCGATCGCCGGACCGACAACATAGGCAACCTGTTGCATGAGTGTGCGAAGTGCGTTTGCTGCGACGAGCGACTCGCGGTCAACGAGGTTCACCATTGCAGCGGTTCGAGCGGGATTGTCGATGCCACTGAATCCAGCGGAGACGCCCGCGACAACAAAGAGTGGCCACAGTGCGGGATGTCGAAGCTCACTATTAATAGCAAGTGCAATAGAGCAGGACGCCACCAAGGTGTTTGTGACAAGTAAGAGCTTGCGACGATCCATCGAGTCCGCGAGTGAGCCGCCAAAGATCGGACCGATGATCGACGGTCCGAGTTGCACGAGGCTGATGAGCCCGACGTCAAGAGACGATCTCGTGAGAATGTAGACCTGGTAGGCAACGGCGACCACGGTAAGTTGGCTGCCAAGCTGCGAGATCGTGTAACCGATCCAGAGGCGACGAAACTGGGGATATCGCCGAAGTGGCGTGATGTCCATGAGGATCTTTGGCACGTCTTGACCCTAGTAGTTGACCTCTCTTTGCTCTTGGTTCTCCTCTGACTCGTGGGCGCTCACGGGATTGATCAACGGAGTGTTGGCCGCTGTCTCGTGAGTTGCCCCCAAAGTCGCAAGCACCGAGCCAACGATGACAAGGGGGAGGCCGAACGCAAGACCTGTGCTGAAACGTTCGTTCAAAAAGATCATTCCGGCAACAACCGCGACGATCGGATTGATATAGGTCACCACTGTCGCGCGAGCGGGCCCTACCTCTCGGATGAGCGCAAAGAAGAGCATGAAACCAGTCGCTGAGCAGAACACCCCAAGACCAATGACACTTCCGACAACCGACGCGGAGAGATGGGACGGAAGATGAGTAATCCCAAAGGGGAGGTAGATCACCATGGTGAGAAAGAGTGATCCAGCAACCATCGTTGCATGGGGAATTTCGGAGAGATAGCGATTCAAAATCACTGGACCGAGTGCATAGCCAGATGCACAGATCAGTGCCTCGGCGATACTCGCTACATTTGCACCGCCAACGTCGATGCCAATGACAACGCCCACTCCGATGAACCCAACCAAAAGTCCGAGAAGTCGGATCCGGCTGACTCGGACCTCAGAGCGAAAGGCGAGAGCGAAGATGACACCGAAGGTCGGAACCGTTGCAACCAGTAGACCAGCAAGTGAACTCGTGATGTGTTCCTCGGCGAGTGCAATTAGGTACCACGGGGTTGCAATCTCGACAACTGCAAAGATGATGAACGCAAACCAGTGCTTGAAAAGAAGCGGCACCTTTCGTTCTTTTACGACAGCTGGAAGAAGCACGGCCACACTGAGGACGCAGCGGAATAGGATCATCGTCTCGGGGGTCAGCTGGCGAAGCCCAATCCTGATGAACAGGTAGGGCGTCCCCCAGATGACGCCCATCAGCGTAAAGAGCACCCACGAGCGACGGTTCATGACCACTCGATCCTAGGTGGCCGCGCTCAAAGACCAGTGACCATTTCGCTGAAGAGACAAAGGATCAGGGGATCGAGATGAGAACGACCTTCAACTCAGGACTGATCTGTCTACTTCGCACTCCGAGCCATGGGCGTGGCTCGCTGACCAACGAATGTCCTGTTAGTGGTCGGTCTCGGCCTCAAAGTCAAAGATGCGCGCCTCGATAGCATCAGAGTTGTTTGACGGATGGTTCGTCCGTCGCATGGCAGTTGCTTCGCGGTGGCTGCGTACCAAGCTTGAGGTATCGGCCGGTCGGGGGGTGGAATCGGAGGTCTGGAGCATCTCAACAGGGAGGGTCGGTGGCAGATCGGCATCATCAAAATGGAGAACTTTTGACTCTGAACTTGGATGCTGTGCGAGGTGCTGACTTCGTCTCGTCTCGTCTCCTGATCCCTCTGCGGCTCGCTCTCTGTTCTCTCGCTCAAGGTCTTTGAACGACTGCACAGGAGAGTCAACCAGACTGAGATTGGCTGCAGTCTGCGTCGGGACGTCCATAATGGCCGCCTCGATACGTTCCTTGATCGCCAGAAGTTCAGCGACCGCGCCCTTTCGCTGATCACTGAGAAAGGTCATCTGTGCGACAGCCTTTGACTTGTCCTGCTCGACACGCTGCAGATACGCGTCACGTCGTCGGCGCATCTGCTCCTCAATCGACCGAGCCTTCGACCGAGCTCCGTCGACGATCGCCTGTGCTTCGTCGATTGCCTGTTCACGTATGAGCCCGATCTCGCTCTCGACGCTTTGGCGAAGCGCGAATGCGCCATCCCAAGCCTCTTGGACGATCCGCTGCACGCGGTCACCCAAGATGTCAAGGGGAACGCTTGGCGAAAGGCTCTGAGCGTTTCGATTTATTGAGGTGAGAACGTTGTCACCCTGTTCAAGGTCTGCAATCCGTTTATTCATCGCCCGAAGCTGCCCCATTGCCTGGTTGAGTCGTTGCTCGGCGTCGTCAGCGCGCCGTTTCGCCTCATCGAGGATGCGTTCTTGATCTGCAAGATAGCGGTCGACCTGCTCGGGGTCATATCCTCGCCGAAAGGCATCGAAGAGCGGTGCATTCTCGGACTCCCCGTCTGTTGTGTGATCATGGTCCATGATGGCCCCGTTTCATCGTCGCCTGAGATCGTCGTCCCACGGTGATCCCCCTTCGAAGAGCGAAGAGCTAGATCGGTCTTCGCCGAATGCTAGTGATATGAGGAGAAATAGTGAGGGATAGTTGGCAAATTCCTGCCCCATCGTTCGAGCTCTTTGCCGTCCATCTTCAACGCGACGACTGATTGTGATCGGTTGATCCGGTCGGTTTGGGCCCCTGTGGCGCCGATACGATACGGAGGGCAGAACCTCGACCCCGCGATCTCGGTGTGAAAGTGAGTAGTGAACGTGACTGATCTAGAAGGTGCACTTGTTGACCAAACTGATCTTGAGCGTGCACTGAACGCCGCCCTCGGGAGCGGTGGTGAATTTGCCGAGGTTTTTGTTGAAGATCGCAGAACGACGGGAATCTCCCTTGATGATGGTCGCGTTGAGGAGCTCACAACGGGGAGAGATCGTGGTGCAGGGATTCGGGTGGTCTTTGGTGAGACGACTGGATTCGCTCACACAGCGGATATCTCTTCGCCTGGACTGATCGCGGCTGCCCGGGCGGCAGCGGCGGTGGCAAAGCAAGGCGGAGGCGGTGTCCGTGAGGTTGCTCTCACCGGGAAGAGCTATCCGACTCATTCGACGGTATCGATCTATCCTGAATCGGTTTCAAAGGCAACCAAGGTCGCGCTCTTAGAGCGTGCTGACGACGTTGCGCGTAGTACCAGTGGCGCGATCTCACAGGTCTCTGCTGGATATGGTGACGGGCGTCGTCGGTTTGTTGTCGCCAACTCCGATGGAGTGTTTGCCGGAGACGATCAGGTGCGAACCCGCCTCTTTGTGATGTGCGTTGCGAACGGCGATGCGGGGATGCAAACGGGCTACGAGAGTGTTGCGTTGACTGTTGGATATGAACTCTTTGACCAAATCGGTGTCGAAGAGACAGCATCTACCGCTGCGCGTCGTGCGATAGCGAAGCTCTCCGCCCGACCAGCTCCCTCGGGCACCCTGCCAATTGTTCTCAAGAGTGGAACCGGAGGCATCTTGTTCCATGAGGCTTGTGGACATGGTCTCGAGGCAGATCACATCCTGAAAGACGCCTCGGTGTATGCGAATCGACTTGGAGAGCTTGTTGCAAGCCCGCTGGTCACCCTCGTTGATGACGGCACAGTTACCGATCAGTGGGGAACCTCTGCAATTGATGATGAGGGTAACCCGACACAGCGCAATGTGCTGATCGAGAATGGCGTGTTAACGGACTACATGTGGGACTTTCTCCGTTCAAGGAAGGAGGGTCGAGCCTCCTCCGGTAATGGTCGACGTCAGAGCTATCAACACCTTCCGATGGTCCGGATGACGAATACCTACCTGCTTCCTGGCAAAGAGGATCCGGAGGAGATCGTCAGTCAGACGGAAAACGGTGTCTATGTGGCGCACCTCGGTGGCGGGCAGGTCAACACTGCGACCGGTGACTTTGTCTTTGGAATGACCGAGGCTTACCTCATCGAAAATGGCAAGATCACCGACCCCATCCGTGATGCGAACTTGATCGGTAATGGTCCAGATGTGCTTCAAAAGATCGATGCAGTGGGTTCAGATTTTGCGATGTGCCCGGGTACGTGTGGCAAAGATGGCCAGAGTGTTCCAGTCGGCTGTGGGCAACCCACGATGCGGATCACGGGCGTAACCGTAGGAGGTACTGCAGGTGCCTGATCTCCTTGAGATTGCACAGCGCATTGCGGCGGATGCAACTGGCGATGAGCAGATCGAGGCGTATGTCTCATGGCATCGAGAGACAGAGATCCGCGCCTTTGAGGGTGCTGTTGAGTCGCTGAGTTCCGCCGAGGCAGCGGGGATCGGGATTCGTGTTATCCGTGACCATCGACAGGGTTTTGCCTATGTAGGTGATCTTGATGAGCGCCACGCGCGCGAGGCGCTCGAAGAGGCTCGAGACAACGCGAAGTTCTCGTCGATCGATGAGCATGCTGGCATTGCCACTTCAGACGGAGTCACGCCAAAGGTGCTCGAGCTTTGGGATGATCAGTTGGCTGATTATCCGAATGAAAAGAAGATCGAGCTTGCAATCGAACTTGAACGGCTCGTTCGAAGTGGCGACCAACGGATCCGTCAAGTCGTCAGTAGTGATTACGGTGACGCAGCTGGCGAGAGCGCGATCGCGAGCTCGAACGGTATCGCCGCAACGTCGCGCGAGACCACTTGTTATGTCTCGGCCGACGTTGTGGCCGGCGAAGGCGACGATACGCAGACTGGTGGCGGTTACTCGATCGGTCGCGGGCCTGTCGATATCGATCTTGCAAAGGCATCAGGCGATGCAATCGATCGCGCGACCCGCCTACTTGGCGCAACGAAACCCGTGAGCAGTCGGCTCACTGTGATCTTTGACCCTCGGATTACGGCGACCCTGATCTCGATCATCGCCGGGACCCTTTCAGGTGAAGAGGTAGCACGCGGACGTTCGTTGTTCGCTGACCGGATCGGCGAGGAGGTTGCTGTTACCTCCCTCACACTCGTTGACGATCCAACAGATGTGCGTGCCTTCGGAGCATCGTCGATCGATGCTGAGGGACTTGCCTGTCGTCGCAACGCACTCATCGAAAGCGGAAAACTCACCCAGTATCTTTACGATTCTTATTCGGCACGCATCGGGGGGACCGTTTCAACAGGGTCAGCGGTCCGCAGCGGATTTAAATCCATACCGGGGGTAGGCGCGCGGGCACTCTGTCTTGTGCCCGGAGATCTTGACCAGAGTGCAATGATCGCCACGATTGACAGTGGGCTGTTGGTGCAGGGAATCTCGGGCGTGCACTCTGGGGTGAATCGGGTGAGCGGTGACTTCTCCGTTGGTGCAGAGGGAGTCATGATTCGAAATGGTCATCTGGCCGAGCCTGTACGCGAGATTACGATCGCGTCGACGATTCAAAAGATGTTGCAGAACGTCCTCGCGATCGGCAGCGATCTCGAGTGGCTCCCAAGCAGTGCGGCTGGTGTAAGTCTCGCGATCTCCGATATCTCAATGAGTGGTGCCTAAGAACTCTTTGCGGGTGTTGAAGGAGCCGCTGGCGCAGCGGGAGTTGACGTTGTGGAGGCGGACTCCTTGACCGTGGAAGCAGGTTTGTCGCTATTTGACGATTCCGGCGATGAGGTGCTGGTTGACCCTTCCGTTCCTGTCGCCGGTGCAGCAGTTTTCGTTACCGCTTTTTTCTCGCGGCTGTCGTTCTTATAGAAGCCACTGCCCTTAAAAGCGATGCCGACGTTTCCAAAGATCTTGCGAAGATCGCCACCGCACTTTGGACACTCGGTCAGTGCGTCGTCGCTAAAGGACTGGACGACCTCAAGGCGTTCACCGCACGCCTTGCATGCGTATTCATAGGTTGGCATCTCGTGGGCTCCTGCTTGGCACTCTGGTCTTTTGAGTGCCAATTGTAGCGTCGTGTCCTTTGGCGGTCGGCACCCGATCGGCGCCTACACTCACCTGCGTGCCAATGAACCCCGGTAAGCCAGTTGCTCGGGCGCGGTGCACTGTTCACGTCGATCCCCAGACTGCAGAAAAAATTGCAGGTCAGGGACTCGCCAAGGGCGATGTACTTGGCGTCGCCAGGATCGCTGCGATCCAGGGAGCAAAGAGGACCTCAGATCTCCT
>CAIVND010000238.1 GCA_903907185.1 uncultured Acidimicrobiaceae bacterium | reverse complement strand
GAGGGTTACGGTTGTTGCTGCGGTCAACACAGCGGAAGGGACGATCTCTTCTGCCTCTCCCTCGTCGTTCTATTCAGCTGTCACTCATCGCCTTCGCACTCGCGGCCGTACCACTTCTTGCTCCGCAGGTCGAAGCAGCGACGCCCCGGGCGCTGTCAACAGTTAGTTTTCCGGCGCCGACATGGACTGATACGGTCGGCCCCGTCGCTCTCTCCTCGCCAACGGTGACGACGATGAACGGCACGCAGGTCGTCATGTTCGGCTCCGAAAACGGGTACCTCTACATTGTCAATGCAGTTACCGGTGCAAACATGCCCGGATGGCCACAGCCCGTTGACATTGTTCCCGGTGTGCCGACCGCTGTTGAATCAACGCCAACACTTGCCTACCTACATGGTCCAAACAAGCCGCCGCTCATCATCGTCGGCTCCGGCTCGACCTACGCAGCCAAACAACAGGGTGGATTGATCGCCTTCCGCACCAACGGACAGATCGCCTTTCGATTTCACACCCGAGACATCTTTAATGAGTGGAACGGTGGGGCGTCACCAGACGGTTTCGACGAGGGCGTCTTTGCTACTCCTGTCGTTGGCGACATCACCGGTAGTGGGCAGCAAGACATTGTCTTTGGATCGTGGGATCACCATATCTATGCACTAACGCCCACTGGCAAATTGGTACCCGGCTTTCCCATCGATACCGAGGACACGATCTGGTCCTCTGCCGCGCTCTTTCATGTGCGAGGACCGCATCGCCAGAAAGACATCTTCATTGGAGGTGACGCATCTGGCCTTGGGCACTGTTTCGGTGGGTTCATCTACGACATCACGTACCACGACCGGGCTCCACACATTGTGTGGCAGCACTGCGAGAGCCAGACCATCTGGTCGAGTCCCGCGGTCGGCGTCATTACAAAAAACGGGAGGCCGGCTGTCGTTGTCGGTACAGGATTTGGCGAGACCCCTCCCTACCGCCGAGGCTCCTATCGCCTCTATGCATTTCGAGCAAAGAGCGGTGCCAAACTCCCAGGATGGCCGGTAACCACAACCGGTCCGACCTTTGGCTCGCCAGCGATTGGAACGCTCCCTGGTACCTCACTACCCGATGTTGTTGACGTCTCGTGGTGTGTCACCTGCGTCTCAGGGACAGCGGGAACTTCGATCGTTCGCGCGTGGACGGGCACTGGCCGACAGATCTGGTCACAACAGATTCAGGGTGGTCAGGACTTCTCCTCACCGGTGATCGCCGATCTTCTTGGAAACGGGAGTAACGATGTACTGATTGGCTCCTCAGCAGGGCTCTATCCGCTCGATGGGGCGAACGGTCAGTTCCTCTTTGGCACCTCGTTTACCCAAACCATTACGAACTGTTCAATGCAGAATGCCGTCGCAATTGCCAACATTGCGGGAAACGGTCCAGGTAGCGGCTGGCGGCTCTTTGCAATCTGCGGAGGTCCACAGCAGATCACACCAAGTGGCCGTCTCCTGAGTTATCCGTTGCCTTACTCACCACTTGTCACCCCACCATGGCCGATGTGGCGAAACAACGCCACCCATGACGGAGTGGGGCCGTAACGAGCGTTGAGCCCGTTGTTAGCTCTTGACGGTGGCGAGCTCTGAGCGTTCGATCACACGATCGATAAACCCATAATCAAGCGCCTCCGCAGCGGTAAACCAGCTGTCTCGATCTGAGTCCGCCTCAATACGCTCGACAGTCTGGCCGGTGTGAAATGCGGTGCGCTCAGCCATGATCCTCTTGGTGTAGATAATCTGCTCGGCCTGAATCGCAATGTCGGCAGCCTGACCCTGCATCGATCCCGAAGGCTGGTGCATCAAGATACGCGAGTGCGGTAGCGCGTAGCGCTTCCCGGGTGTTCCTGCAGAGAGAAGGAACTGCCCCATCGAGGCCGCGAGACCCAAGCAGATGGTAGAGACATCACAGGCGATGTACTGCATGGTGTCATATACCCCCATGCCGTCGGTAACAGAGCCTCCCGGCGAGTTGATATAGAGCGAGATGTCTTGTGCCGGATCCTCTGCCTCGAGGAGAAGCAGCTGTGCACAGATCAGGTTGGCACTGTTGTGATCGACCTGGGTACCAAGAAAGATGATCCGCTCTTTTAAGAGGCGCTGGTAGACATCCGGATTCCCGGCGTCTTGGCCGGCAATCGCATTGAAGGTATTGAAATGCGTCATATTGGTCTCTGCAGTCATTTCACTAGGTTATCTGCTTGCGATGCATTCCCTCTCGGCTTGCAAAGAATTGGGGTGAAACGCCACGAAACCGCTGTCTAGCGACGCTATCCCCAGCCCGAGAATTGATGTTTTTGACTCACCCAAACTGGCACATGACAACGGATCAAGTCTCGGCGGTATCGCCGATTTGATTGTCCTCGATACGAATTAGCTCGAGGGGTTAAGCGTTATTGTTCCGCTCTTTGGTTCGCACGAATGTGCGCTTGCCTTATTGACGAATGCCTTGGTGAAATCACTGCCGGAGACTGTGGCAGTAGCTGATTTTCCACCCGGTTTGATGTCTACGAGAACGACCTCGTCGGACCCGTGATGCGCATGAATAATGACCTCGCCATTTGCCTGAACGTCAACGTGATCGTTGCTATTCGTCCCAAACTCATTGGGAAAATAGACGCCACCTGATTGGCGGGTATTCCAGTACGGCTTGGTTGCCTTGTCGCAGTACCACGCGTTTGCAATCCACGCGATTCGAACATGTCGCGTGCTGGGGATGTACTCCACCGCAACCTGCGCTGCACAGGGAACGCTCTGTCCGGCAAATTGCAGGACCCTGGCGGCAGCAGGCAGTGCATGTGGAGCACTCGTGCCGAAGCCGCTCTTAACGCTTGCTGCCAAGGTGGTAGTTGCGACACAGGCGCTAAATTTCGGAATAGTCATATTCTTATTGACCTTCACCGTTCGGTCTCCCGGCGCGTAGGTGAACCCATCAGTTGTCGGGGTGACGGTATAGGTGCCCTCGGGAACATCGACACTCCACTTTCCATCCTGATCCGTTGTTGCTGTCGCGTCGTCATCGCCTGAGACGGTTACCTCAACACCCGCGAGACCATCGCTTGATGCAGAACAGGTCCCGCCTGATCCCCCACAACCGAGATCCACCTCCCCTTTGATCGTGAGAAGCCCACGGAAGCCCTTGTAGACAGTGCCGTCTGGGGTCAATGTATCGGGCGGTACCACCTTGCCCTTTACCCATCCCCGGTAGTTCTCGACTTTGATCGACATCGCGTTTCCATGGAACGAACCGACATAGCTAAATTCCAAACCGTTGTAGCCAATGACGGTACCCGGATACTCAAGTGTCGCCACAAAGTTGTTGCCTGTCACAGTTCCTGTAGTGATCGGATAGCTAGAGGGCCCCTTCGTGCCAGGTGGCACCTCGAGACGGCCGGCGAAACTGCCGGTCTTCACATTTTCGTTGGTGATAACGATGTAACCAACGGCACCATCGGTGTCAGTGACCTTCCATCGCCCATTGAAGTTTCCATTTGTGGCATGAGTTTTTGCCAAAGGTCTCGAGACGGCGGCAGCTGAAACACCGATGGTGCCAACTTGGATAACGAGAACCAGTAGTGCGCAAACGAGCTGGGATCTTTTTACCCGCCCATAGTAAGCCGGCTAGTGACGACCGGGAGCGGTCCGTTGTCCCTATTCGCTAGAGTACGGGCCGGGCATTGCAGGTGGGCGTGGCGAAATTGGCAGACGCGCTGGGTTTAGGTCCCAGTCCTTTCGGGGGTGGAGGTTCAAGTCCTCTCGCCCACACCAATCCCCCCGAGCTCCTCAGGGAATAGCACGTAAATTTTTGCTTGAGAACCCCTCATGGCGTCCGTCTACGCTTCGGTTAACTAGCTGACGGAGGAACGATGACCAGCAATCTTTATGTTTCAACGGACTCGAATGGAATCGAGCATTCAGCTTTAGGCCACGTCGAGTGGGTGCTGCCTGAATCCAATGGATCAGGTGAGGTGCAACCTGGTCACTCCATCACACTCCGTCGACCGATTGCACTGCTCGATTTTCTCGATGCAAGGATCTTCACTGCGACATCAGATGAAGCATTAGATGCAAGTTCTGCAGGGACCGTTGATGTCATGACTGCTCGACTAGTTGGGGAGACAAAATGGAATACCCAGATGGCTGCTCGCTTCGCACTCGACTGTGCAGAACATCTGCTTAAAGATGATGAGGAACTTTCGCTCCCAAGCGGATTCACATTGCAGTCAATAATCGCTGATGCTCGGACGATGCTCGACGAATCCTCTGCGAAATCGATGCCTCACCTCGAGTATTTTGCTCGAATCAGAGCATTGCGAAGGTTGAAACATGGACGCAAGGACATCGCAGACCTCTCACTCGCGATCCTTGTCGGTGACGAGATGAAAGATGTCGATGCTCTCGATGATCCTGACTACGAGGCCCTAGCGCCAATCACCGATGCAGTACTCGCAGCGATCGAGGCAGTACGGCACTTCGTCTTGCCCCATCTCTACACTGACCTTGAAGACGCCCGCCAAGACCGGATCGAGAATCGCATTCTTGACGGTAAGACAGATTTCGGGATTCCGACATCTGTCGTCACGCCGTTTGGAAATGTCGAGCTGGGAACTCCGCGAAGTTTGGAGTACGAACCTGCTTGGACCAGCGCACGCGAAGCCGCCCGTCACGCACGCTTGGCCGTCAAAGATCGCAGTGGATCTCAGGCGGAATTGAGTGAACTCAAGTGGCAATCAGAATCCCTCGAAGCAATGCTTACTGCCTAAGCGCGTTCACCATTCGATCGAAACCTGCTTGACATCGTTCCGAGCAAATCGGTCACCAACCAGCGATAAAGCGCTCAGAGGTAAAAATCAGGTGCGGGGCAAAGATCAGGGCAGGACGGATTCGATCGCGCTTATTAGCTCTGGAGCGTCTGGTACGACTGCCGGCCGAAAGCGGCGCACGATGGTGCCCTCTGGAGAGAGGAGAAACTTCTCGAAGTTCCATTGGATATCCCCGGCCTCTCCCTCCGCGTCTGAGGTGGCGGTCAACTTCTCATAGAGCGGATGCCGATCTGGACCATTCACGTCGATCTTTTCCGTCAGCGGAAACGTGACGCCATAGTTCGTCGAGCAAAAGGTTGCGATCTCCTCAGAGGTCCCGGGCTCTTGTCCCCCGAACTGATTGCACGGCACCCCCAGCACGGTGAAGCCCCGCTCTCCATAAGTGCGTTGCAGCGCCTCGAGACCCTCATATTGTGGCGTGAGGCCGCATTTTGATGCCACGTTCACGATGAGAACCGCTTTGCCCTCAAGACCGTGGAGATCGAGCGGCTGTCCATCAAGAGCTGCAATTGGATAATCAGCAATCGTCATGATCTCCACCTTAGACATCACTCTCGTAGGACCGTGCAGTTACCGATATGCACCCCAAATTCTGAACGGAAAAAATACATCGCGTTCCAACCAACTGCGACTTGATGTCGCTAATAGTCAGCATCAGATTTCTGAGAATGTGAGATCCGAGCCGCAGCGGGTGCCAACGGATTGCGATGCTTCATTGGTAATTGAGTCGCTATCGTTCGCCGAGCAGGAGTTCGAACCTCGTCGTCAGCGTGGAGCACCTTGTCACCGACGGGATGTTGGGATCATCCATGAACACACTCTCCGATCCTCATCCTTCGAGGAGCGCCACCGCCCGTGTCGGGCTGCCATCGCCACCCACTAAACGCAGCGGGAGTGCCGCAAAGGTGAAACTCACCCCGATGAGCCCGGCGAGGTTGGTGAGATTGTCGATCAGAGGGATGCCCGCTCTAAGAACGGTGCGATGGCACGACCACGCCTCCTGTTCAACATCAGCGCTGTGACTGTCAACGGGGAAATCCGCCCCAATCGCGCGAGGACCGGCAGCAACGAGCGCACGTGCAGCATCAACGGAGAGATAGGGACCCTCCTCGTAGTACGCACCTTTGCCAAAGACCTGGTCGGACCACCCAACACTCAGAAGGACAATCTTGTCAGCGAGCTCGGCAGTATCAAGTCCCTCGGGTAGCTCAAGTTGGCGGTTCTTCGACGCCCGAAGATCGAGGCAGATCCCAGGGCCGTAGAACCGGTTCAAATCCACCTCCTCCATAGTTACCCCGTCCGGGTCGAAGTGGAAGGGGGCGTCGAGGTGCGTACCAAGATGAAGACTCAACGCAATGCGCTGACTCGACCGTCCGTCGGGGTCGTGGTGACGAAGTGCATGCAGTTCGAGCCCTTTGTTGCCCGCGATAATGCTCATGCCCTCCTCCGTCATCGGCAGAGTGAGGTCGATCATGCGCACACTCATGAGGCACTCCCAGCTGCAGCGAGCGCGATGACCTCAAGCAGGATCTCTGTTCCGTCACCAGTTCGCCCAATATCGTTGACACCAATAGCAAAGCGCGCAGGTGGGTCATCACCAAAGGTCTCGACCCAGACGGCATCAAGTGGGCCGCGCAGTGAGGCAAGGTCCTTTGCGTAGACACCGACACGTAACACTTCGCGAGCTGTTACTCCGGCGGCGGCGAGTGTTGTCGACATATTCTTGAATGCCTGCTGAAGCTGGGCCTCGGCACCATCTGCGAGTGTGCTGGTCTCAGGGTGCACCCCTCGCACCGCCGAGAGAAAGATCAGTCCGTTGCCGATTACTCCGAGCGGGATCGGGCTCTGGTGATGGGCCACCTCGTTCGAGACGATCCGCTGATGCGATGACTCGGTCATAGTTACTCTCCGATGCTGTTCGCGACGATAGGTCACTGACGAAGATCGGTCGGATCGGTACGACGGGCCTTGCCAGATACCTGGAATAGCTATCCTCATCCACTCAATCGAGTGAGGCAAGCTCCTCGTTCCGTGAGATGAAACGCCTAGTCAACGTGAGCTGGCGGCGAAGTCCGAGTGCAGCGGTCTTTACTGCAGACTCAACCCGATCAAGAGCGATGCGATCGGTAGAGCCAGAGACGGACAGAGCTGCGACGGCAGTTCCGTCGAGAAGAATTGGTGCAGCAACACAGTGAATGCCGAGCATGCTCTCCTCCTTATCGTGAGCAATCCCACTCTCACGGATCATTCGTAGCTCAGCCAAGAGCAAGTTCGGATCAACGATTGTGTACCGGGTTCGAGCAACCAGCGGGCTCTCAGCGATGAGCAGTTTCGTTGCCTCCGGCGTAAATGCAAGTAGAGCTTTGCCGACGCCGGTGCAGTAGGCAGGCAGATGACCTCCAACTCGTGAGGGTGGCCGAGGCTGTGTACGGTGCCCGAGGATGCGCTCGACGTAGAGCACATCGGTGCCCTCAAGTACCGCGAGGTGCACGGTCTCATGGGTGACCTCGTAGAGATCGCCCATGAACGGCAACGCTGCCTCACGAAGGTAACGGCGCTGAGGTACTCGTTCACCGAACTCAAACAGCCGGCCGCCAAGTTGATAGCCCGCACCGATCCGCTCCACCGCATCGAGCTGGACGAGCGAGGTGAGAAGTCGGAGCGCTGTCGTCTTCGGGAGCGCACTTCGCCGAGCGATCTCGGCGAGTGAGAGGCAGTCCCCCGGACCGGCACTGAGGACGCCGAGCAGCTCGAACGCTCGTCGCAGTACAGCAATGGGTTCACCGCCTGCATCCGGCAAAGTGGCGTGATGAACGGCGCGAGAACTAATGGCGGGAGCGTAGCATTCCACAGGACGGAACGTCCTCGTTGAAAGTCAACCGGACCCCACGTAAGTTACCGGAGTGTTGTTACTGGGAACTCGTGCCGATGTAACACGGAGAGGACCTAGATGTTGACAGAGATGGAGAGGACAGCTGCCGCTGACGCTCTGTACCGCGCTGAGGTCGACCGTCTACCAATCGAACCATGTAGTGAGACCTATCCAGGACTCGACACGGTCGATGCCTATGCGATCCAACTGATCAATGTGCAGCGACGTATCGACTCCGGTGCATCAATACGTGGGCATAAGGTCGGGCTTACCGCTCGCGCGATGCAGGAGATGCTTGGCGTGAACGAGCCGGACTACGGACATCTGATCGATGACATGTTCGTGTTCGAATCGAGCGATGCACCAATCCAAAGGTACTGCGCCCCACGCGTGGAGGTGGAGATCGGCTTCGTTCTCGGGGACACACTCTCTGGTCCGGGCTGTACCACCGCCGATGTGCTGCGCGCAACCGAGTTCGTACTTCCCTGCCTCGAGATCATTGACTCCCGGATTGAAAACTGGAAGATCAAGCTCGTCGACACAATCGCCGACAATGCCTCCTCTGCAGGAGTTGTTCTCGGTGGAATGCGGACCTCGCTCGATGGCCTTGATCTCCGCACCATCGGCGCGGTATTACGGCGTAACGGAGAGATAATCGACACCGGCTCCTCTGGTGCCGTGCTCGGAAACCCGGTAACCGCCGTTGCTTGGCTCGCGAACACACTGGCAACCTTCGGCATGCGCCTTGAGGCCGGTCACTTCATCCTCCCCGGCAGCTGCACGAGGGCCCACGAGGTCGTAGCAGGTGACCACGTACGAGCCGACTTTGATGTTCTCGGCAGCGTCGAGGTCCGCTTCGCGGACACGAGTATCCAGTGAAGAAGTTCATCGAGCTCGAGATAGTTGGAACACGGGAGTGCAAAGTTGATGACTGACCTCACGAACTGGGCGGACTATCTGCTCAGCGCCGAGCGGGCCCACAGTGCCACCGCGCCCATCACCGACTCGGTCCCCGGTCTCAGCGCTGATGAGGGCTACGCCATCCAGAGACTCATCATCGACGCGAAGGTTGCCTCAGGGGAACGGGTCGTCGGCGCCAAGGCTGGTCTCACGTCGAGAGCGAAACAGCTCACGATGCACGTCGATCAACCCATCTTCGGGGTGCTCACCTCGTCGATGATGATCAGCACAGACCAGCCGCTGATCTGCAGTGATCTCATCCACCCTCGCGTCGAACCGGAGATCGTCTTCATTCTTGGCGAAGACCTCAATGCTCCCCAATTGAGCGGTTACGACGTGCTCGACGCAACCGCTTGGGTGACGGCAGGTCTTGAGGTCATCGATAGCCGTTACGCCGATTTTCGCTTCACACACGCTGACGTTGTTGCCGACAATACAAGTGCTTCACGGTTCATCCTTGGGACCTCGTTGCGGCGACCTGAGGAGATCCCAGACCTCGCGCTCGTGGGTTGCAACCTGAGCGTCAACGGCACAGTTGTCACAACGGCCGCGGGTGGGGCGATACTTGGCGATCCCGCGGGAACGGTCGCGCTGCTTGCCAATTGGCTCCACGCATGCGGGAGTCCGCTTCGAAAAGGTGACGTAGTTCTCTCCGGAGGAATGACCAATGCCTACCCGATCGCGCCTGGCGGGCATGTGACCTCGTCACTCGGACGGATCGGCAGCGTCACGATCCGAGCGATCTGAAGGTAATGCACTCATGAACTCGCCTTCGGCTGCCTAGCTCTTTGTCCTCGTGGCGCTTCCTGGAAGAGGCCGCGGGCACTTCGTCTGACACTGCTCATAGAGCTAAAAGAGACTGTCATCAATCAAAAGAGCGCTCTTGGACGGTCGGACACGACGATAGGGTCCTAGCAAAGCCAAGAGGAGGTCGAGTAAGCCAATGGTGCCCAATTTGCAGCTCAACAATGGGGTCGAGATTCCGCAGTTGGGATTCGGCATCTTCCTCGTGAAGCCAGAGGAGACATTCGAGGCCGTTACTTCTGCACTCGAGATCGGTTATCGCCACATCGACACCGCAGAGATGTACGGCAATGAGCATCAAGTTGGTCAGGCGGTCGCGGAGTTCGGTGTCGATCGATCTGAAGTCTTTGTGACCAGCAAACTGAACAACAACAAGATCGGCTTCGATGCTGCACTGCTGGCCTTCGACGAAACGCTGAAGACACTTGGATTCGAGAACATTGACCTGTTCCTTATCCACTGGCCCCTCCCCACTGTGCGTGACTTTGTTGAGACTTGGAGGGCATTTGAACGCATCTATGCAGAGGGAAGAGCTCGCGCCATTGGCGTCTCCAACTTTCAGATCGCCCACCTCGAACGCCTCTTTCAAGAGACCGAAATCGTGCCAGCGGTGAATCAGGTGGAGGCCCATCCCTACTTGACTCAAGAGCCCCTACTTGCCTTCAATGCCAACCACGAAATAGCTACCGAGGCCTGGTCGCCACTTGGCCGCGGTGCTGTTCTTGATGACCCAGTGATCGTCAAAGTAGCGAAGACGCATGGCAGGTCGTCGGCTCAAGTGGTGCTTCGCTGGCACCTTCAACTTGGAAGCATCATCTTCCCGAAATCGGTCACACCTGCTCGGGTCCGTGAGAACTTTGAGATCTTCGATTTCGAGCTCTCGCAAGAGGAGATGCACGAGATCTCGGCCCTCAACCGCGACCAACGCGTCGGACCTGATCCCGACACCTTCGCAATGATCCCCAACTAGTACGAGTGAGGTCTCAGAGTGTGATCGTTGGTTTCCGCCGCGATCTCACTCGCAGATTCGGCTGCTACGGAAGGATCAGATGAACATCGCCGAACTCATGCCAGAGATATCCCTCTGATAACGCCTGGTCGTACGAGTCACGAAGCGATGCCAATCCAAGGAACGCCTGCAACATCAGCAGATGCGACGACTCTGGCTCATGCCAACCGGTCAGAAGGCCATCGACTACTCGAACACCTCGTTCCGCAGTCACGACAATATCTGTCCATCCGTCAAAAGGACGGGCCCTAGCGTCGAGATCAGCAGACGCCTCAAGGGCCCGCACCACGGTGGTGCCAACTGCAATGACGCGGTGACCGCCCTCTCGCGCTGCATTGACGCGTTCAGCCGTTACCTTCGAGACCCGAACACGCTCTGGGTAGGGAAGCTCATCGGCCTCAAGTGACGCGACACCGGTGTGAAGCACAATGGGTGTGACCCCAACTCCCTTCGCGACGAGTCGAGTGATCAACTCTGGGGTAAATGGACGTCCGGCACTCGGCATCTCGGCGCTACCAGGTTCATTCGAATAGACGTTCTGGTACGACTCGATCGGCCAAGGACGCTGCACGTAGCCGTAGCGAATTGGTCTGCCGTGAACGGCAAGCCAGCTGAGCGTCCGTTGACCAAGCTCAAGCGTCGCGATCCAAAGGCGCCCTCGATCGCCATATGGCTCATCGAGCGTCAACTTCGCCCCACCGACGAGTGAGAGATGCCGAGGTGGCTCCGACCCCTCCCACCTCGAGGTGGTGCGACCAGATACCCGACGGGGTTCGACGACCCAACGTCGATCGTCGAGTTGTGTCGAGAGGTGGATGGCGAGCGCCGTCCCATCTTCGGCTACGGCGTCGATGGCAGCTGGGATCGTTCCTGAGGTATTGATGACAAGAAGATCACCCGCCTCAAGGAACTGAGGCAGGAGAACGAAGGTGCTTGACTCGATCGATCTCGTACCGCGGTGCGTAACCAGCATTCGAACGGCGTCGCGGGTGAGACCGCGCGCCTCTGGTGGCTCAGAGGCCTCTAACGCGACTGGCAGGTCATAGCTCAGCCGTTCAGCCGGTTCGCTCACGGTTCTCATGATCTGGCCCAATCGATTGCTCGGTACCGGCCACTCGGAGGGCGGGCATCGAGGAGTCGATGCAGTGACGGTACGACAGACTCGGGATCTGGCAGCTCAGAGATATCCTCATCGGGCGTTGCTCGCTTGTGCATATCGGTGCGCATGTCGCCGGGATCAAAGGCGTAGACCCGCATCTTGGGCTGTTCGGTCCCGAGGACAAGGTGCAGCTGATCGAGTGCTGCCTTCGACGACCCGTAACCTCCCCACCCCTCGTAGGGCACGACCGCAGCATCGGAGGAGAGCGAGACGATGGTTCCCTGCGAACCCTGAAGAAGCGGTAGCGCCTCTTGAATCAACGCAAGTGGGGCAATGACGTTCACCTCAAAGATGCGTCGAAATTCGCTGAGTGGGAACACATCAAGCGTCGGTAGTGGCGAGGGACCAAGCTCACTCGCGTTATTGACTAACAGATCGAGACCACCGAACTTTTCGGCCGATGCGACGAGCATCGATCGGTGGTCTGGATCCGCAACATCGCCAACTACCGGCCAGACCTCGACTCCCGTCGGGCCCAGTAGCTCTTTGACCTCCTCAAGTGGCTCCTCGTGGCGACCATCGATGACGAGATTCCAACCACGCTCAGCGAGGTCGATCGCTAGTGCTCGTCCGAACCCTTGAGATGCCCCGGTGATAAGTGCTACTGACATTGCAACCTCCTAATCCCGCATAATTTCGCGTCCAATTGCAAGGTTAATTGTTAAAGTTAAGTTTAAGTCAAGCGATCTGATCAGAAACTTTTGGAGGTCTCATGCAGGCAATGCTCAGCATCGGAGAGGTAGCTGAGCGGACCGGCCTTGCTACCTCGGCGATCCGCTTCTACGAACGAGAGGGACTGATCCAGTCAGCACGCACCTCAGGTGGTCAGCGACGCTTTCGTCGTGAGGTCCTTCGAAGAATCGCCTTTGTTCGCGTCGCTCAGCGAGTCGGCCTCAGCCTCGAGGAGATCATCGAAGCAATGGCAAACCTTCCTGTGGATCGCGCGCCTAGTCGTCAGGATTGGCAACGCATCACCCGTGGTTGGCAACAACGACTCGATGAACGCTTGGCGATGCTCGAGGCACTTCGAGGAGGACTGACGAACTGCATCGGTTGTGGGTGTCTGTCTCTTCGCACCTGTGCACTCGCTAATCCTGAGGACTGGGCATCGACCCTTGGCCCAGGGCCGAGGTATCTGATCGAAGGCTAAGAGTTCTGAGCACCTCCATGGAGCATGACTCGGTCAAAATTGCGACGCATTCAATTGGGCGGCCCAAGAAGTGAACGCACCTCGACCTTGCGATTGCAGCACTTCGACCCTTCAGTGGCGAGCTCTAGCGCGACGTCAAGGCTCGGGACGTCGATGATCCAGATTCCGGCGAGATGTTCCTTTGTCTCCGCAAAGGGTCCATCGGTCTGTATCGCCACACTGCCTCGATTATCGATGGTTGTTGCTCTGGCGGTCGACCCGAGACCAGCGGCAAACACCCAGTAGCCCTCGACCTGCATCCGGGCGTTGAATTCGTCGGTTGCAGCTACGTGAGCCGGCGTTGTGATACCGGCATCGTCGTCGATTACAGAGAGTAAAAACTGCATGTCAGATCATCTCCTTTTTCTGGGGACACCCCTTTGAGCCGACCTCTTACCCCTACTCCGAACAACTCTGACCTGAATCGACACTGCCACCTGAATATTTTCGCACTTCATAGAAATCCATTGACTAGTAGGCGGAGAACGGCTCAGTCAGTACGGAGAAATGCGTGGAGGATAGTGTCCTTAGTCGGAGCCACTGCGGCAATGACGCCGTCTTGAGGATGCGTGGGGAGATCAGTATGGATGTCATCCGAATCGAAAATCAAGGTCCCACCTCTCCATTGTCGGTACCAGAAGATGATCCGTCGCTTCAACACGAGGATCGTTCGATCTCCACCTCCGTCGGAACGCTCGACATCTACGTCACGCGACCGCTCGGAGATGTTGCCCTACCAGGCGTGCTCTACATCCATGACCGACAGGGACTTACAGCCCACAACCGTGATGTACCGCGGCGTCTTGCGAAACAAGGCTATGTGGTCGTTGCTCCTGATCTTCTGACCTCAGCAGGGGGTGTCCGGCTCTTCCCAACTGAGGCAGAGCGCGTTGGTGCACTGAGGTCGATCGGACGGGAGGTGATGGTGACGCAACTTCACGAAGCATTCAACGAGATGGCCTCGATGGAGGGAGTCGATCCCGACCGTCTTGGATGCATCGGGTTTTGCTTTGGAGGGGGGGGGTTGGCATGGCAGGTAGCAACAGACGAACCAAGCCTGCGTGCCGCTGTCGTGGTCTATGGCCGTACTCCCTCACTTGAACTGGTGCCAAAGATCAATGCAGCGGTGCTTGGTATCTATGGGGAGCTCGATCCTGAACTCACCACGATGGGTGAGGTCATTGCACCCGTGATGGAGAGTCAAGGCAAAACCTTCGAGCGGGAGGTCTATGCCGGTGCAATGCATGCCTTTTACAATGACACCTACGCGGATCGGTACCACCCTGAGGCTGCCGTTCGAGCGTGGGAGCGGGTAACGGAGTTTCTCGATCGTTATCTGCGCGAATAAAAATCTGCGCGAATAAAAGCCGGCTTTTTAACTCAGCGACGACCGACCACGATGTTCAACGAGCCGCTCGTAACCGGAGCCACTCCACGCAACAGACCGCTAACTGTCCGCCCGTCCGAAATCATCATCAAGGCGGATGATGTCATCCTCACCGAAGTAATCGCCTAACTGGACTTCGACAAAGATGAGATCGACCAGCCCAGGATTTTCGATCCGATGCTTCGATCCTCGCGGGATGTCGATTGCGTCACCCGCCACGAGCTTGTGCTTGGCCTCATCGAGGACGACGAGCGCTTGGCCAGTGGTGATGAACCAGTGCTCTTGGCGGTGCTCATGAAACTGGTAACTCAGTCGTTTGCCGGGTTCAACAACAATTCGCTTGACCTTGAACTCTGGCTCGTCGTCAAGGACGAGATAGGTTCCCCACGGACGTTCGCCAGTCTCTCCTGTTGCCATTACTCCATTGTGGTCTGAAATTGACCCCCGATGGTAGACAGGGCCGAGTTTCTCTTCGACCAGCTCATTCGTCTTCGACCAGGCAGTTCGAGGCCGATTTACGATGGTTGCGATGTTCCGCTACGGTTTGTTGAGATTTGAGCTCACAACCTGGCCAGTCGATAGACCGCACTGGGACCGGAGAACGGCTCAACGCGACTGTAAGAGGGGGAACTGTGGCAACTATCGATAGTGATGCACATGTCGTCGAGTGCGACGAGACCTGGAAGTTCTTCGAAGAGGAGGACATGCGGTTCCGCCCCGAGCGCGTGGACGTAACCAACACCGCCCGGAACAAGCACTTTTGGTCGATCGACGGACGCCTCGTCTCAACAGGACCGTTCTCTGAGACTGACGCCATCGCGTCGGTTCGCGAGATGCGAGATGTGAAAAGCCGCCTTACGCAGATGGATGAGATCGGCACCGACCACCAGGTGATCTTCCCAACCGTCTTCTTGCGCCCCATCACTCGTCGCGCAAGTCTCGAGCGCGCAATGTGTCGCAGCTACAACCGATGGATGGCTGAGCGCGTTGCTGAGGGTGGCGACCGATTTTCCTGGGTCGTTGTTCCTCCAACGATGATCATCGAAGAGGCGATCAAAGAGATCCGATTCGGACACGAAAATGGTGCCACTGGCATCTTTTGGCGTGGCTTTGAGAACGGGAAGATGCCAAGCGACCCGTACTTCGCTCCGATCTTTGAGGAGGCCAACCGTCTCAACATGGCCGTCACGATTCACGCGGCCAACGGAACCTTTGAGATTCACGACCAATTCCCTGATGACGGAGGGATCTTCCGTTTCAAGGTTCCTGGCATTACCTCGTTTCACAACCTCCTCGTGACTGGCCTCCCCTCAAAGTATCCAAACATCCGTTGGGGCTTCGTTGAGTTCGCCTCGCAGTGGGTCCCCTACGCAATCCACGACTATCTCCGCCGAGGTGAGCAGCGCGGCAAGGACATCGACCCAACCACACTGATGTCAAAGAACAACATGTACGTTGCCTGCCAGACCGACGATGACCTCGCCTACGTTCACTCGTACGCGGGAGATAACAACCTCGTTTCGGGGACGGACTTCGGTCACGCAGACACCTCATCCGAACTTCTCGCCCTGCAGGTTCTTCGCGAAAGTGGCGCACTTGCGGCACCGCTGATTGAGAAGATCCTCGACGACAACGCCCGGGCGCTCTACGGCCTGAAATAACGAGAGCCGTTAGCGCTCAAGGTCCTCAACGGTATCGATATCGAGTGGATCACCCATGCACTCGACGACGCTCACGAACTCGGGATGCTTCGCCATCACCACACGCGCGCCTTCGTCGCCACTTCGTGGTAGAAGCTCCCAGACCTCTCGAGCAAGTCGGACCGGCGGGCGACGCTGACCGTTAAAACTCGCGGTAACGATCGGGGACGCGGCTGAGCTGCCTACCGTTTGCCAGGCAGATGCAGGCACCATTGGTTGATCACCGAGTCCAATAACTAACACATCATGTCCACGTGCAGTGGCATAGTCGACTGCGCAGGCAAGCGAGGTCGCCTGACCATCGGCCCAGTTCGGGTTCGACAGAACAATGATCCCTTCGGGAAGCACTTCCGTGAGATCGACAGCTCCGACAACTACGGCACACTCATCCAAACCAGCACGCACGAGCGATTCAAGTGCGTGTCGGACAACCACCTTGTCGTGAAAGGGAGCAAGCAGTTTGTGAGTTGGACCATCGAATCGAACTCCTCCACCTGCAGCAAGCACAACTCCGATCGTGGTCACTTGGTCCTAGGGATTTGTGGTGGTAGTTGTCGTTGGTGTGATCTTCTTCATGATCGCCGAGAGGTTGCTTAAGAAAAATGCACTGTCCTGAAAGATCGACGCGTAACCCGCATCTGGATCGACAACATAGGTCGCGTGATAGATCAATCTCGCCAACTTGTCACTGTTGGCTTTAGGAAGAACGGTGTCCTGTGCTCCCACGTAGATCAGCGTAGGGATGGAGATCGCTCCGAGCAACCGCCCAACCCGATCATTTTGGAAGAAGGCGTTCTGCGCACTTGCCTGCTGAGCAACGGTCGTAAAGAGCACGTTATCGGGCTCAAGTTCGGCGATGTTCGTGAGCCACTTCGCCTTTGCCGTGACGCCGACAGCGTTCGACGTAAACATCACGTCCGAGAGCTGTGTCATGGTCGTAAGAGGATTACCGACGAGTGCGCCGGTCTTGGCCATTGGTCGCACTGCAGATTGACCACCGGCGCTCGCGTCAACGATCACCAGTCCAATTGCGAGTCCCGCATGGCGCTCTGCAAACGAAAGGGCGACCTCACCTCCCATCCCCCAACCAACAACGGTCACGTTGGTGAGGCCAAGTGCGGTAGTCAGTCCTGCCAAGACGTCACCATCGATCTGGACACTTGGTGGTCGGGTCATCGGCGCCGAATAGCCAACTGCAGGATCGTCAAAGATCGTGACGCGATAGCTCGCGGCGAGCCTCTGGAGAAACTGCGGATCCCACCAGGTCATTGAGCCTCGTTCGCCCATTGCAAGAACAAGGTTCGGACCCGAACCGAACTGGCGATAGGCGATCTTTACCGTCCCCGAAGTGGTCTTTTGACCAACTGGTCGGTCGGGTAGCAGCGTCTCACCATTTGCCAAAGGCGGAACGGCGATACGGAGGATGGGGCCCTCGAAGGCGGCCATACCGGTCGGCGTGGTTGAGAGCACGGCGATTGGAGAGGGAAGCGTGGTCGTTACCACTGGCGTCGCCGAGGGCGTGCCACAGGCACTGAGTCCAAGACACAGAGCTCCCACTGCCAAGACAATCGGGGTGCGACGATGCAACAGAAAGTTCACGTGAGAGATCTTCTGATGTACTAACTGCGGTGCAGCGAGGCTTTTACGAGCGTCTTGCCAAACTCAAAGATCAGCGAGGAGTTTCGATGCGCATCGTTGAGAACATCATCAAGAGCAGCGACAAAGTAGTCGACCTCCTCCTGTCCACAGATCAATGGAGGAAGCAGCTTGACAATATTCATCTCATCTCCAGCAACCTGGGTCAAGATGCCGTGGCGGTGAAAGAGTGGGCCGATGATGAGCTGAGAGAAGAGCCCCTTGTGGGCGCGCTCTAGCATCTTGAACCGGGCGCGTAACTTGGCCGACTGCGGCTCGCCGAAGACCAAAGCGATCATGAGACCCTGTCCTTTGACCTCATGAAGGTACTCATAGCGATCGACCAGTGGCTGAAGCCCGGCAAGGAACGCCTCTCCGGTAACGCGTGCACGCTCGATGAGTTTTTCATCATCGATCACCTGAAGCGTTGCAAGACCAGCAACCATCGCGAGTTGATTGTTCTTAAACGTTGACGAGTGCACGACCGCACGAGCCATCGACGAGTACACGGCGTCGGAGATCTTTTTCGTTGAGATCATCGCACCTACGGGGATAAATCCACCAGAGAGGGCCTTTGAGGTTGTGATGATGTCGGGCTGCAAGCCATAGTGCTCGTGCGCCCACATCTTGCCCGTACGACCAAGTCCGGTCTGCACCTCATCAGCGATGACGAGCGTGCCGTGCTTATTGCAAAGCTCTTGTACCTGACTCCAATAGCTCGCCGGAGCCATGTTGACGCCTTTGCCTTGAATTGGCTCAAAGAGAAAGCCCGCCACATCACCTTGAACAAGTTCTCGCTCAAGCGCCGCGATGTCCCCAAAGGGAACCTCGTCGAACCCTGGGAGGTAGGGTCCAAAGCCCTTGCGAAACTCCCGCCCACCATTCGCGGATAGTGGACCATAGGTGAGTCCGTGAAAGGCATGGTCGCAGAAGATGATGCGCGAACGCTTCGTTGCGTAGCGCGCGAACTTGAGCGCAGCCTCTACCGACTCAGCGCCAGAGTTCGTAAAGAGAACTCTGCCCATGTTGTCCTGACAACGCGCGAGAAGTGCCTCCGCGAGCAGTCCAGGAAGCAGTGCAGAGTCGAGCTGAATGAGGTTAGGCAGGTCAGCATCGATCGCATCATGCAGCGCCTGTTTGAGTACTGGGTGGCTGCGACCTAACGCAAAGACACCGAAGCCTGCAAGGAAATCCAGATACCTCTTACCGTCAACGTCATAGAGATAGGCGCCCTCGCCTCGGACGTAGTAGCGATCAAATCCGATCGATCGGAGCACTCGTACGAGTTGAGGATTGATGTTCTCCCCATACAGTTTGAAATTCTCACCCGAGCGCTGTTCTAGAAGCCCGTGCAGGTCAAAACTCATCTATCTCCTCAATCGATCCTCCGCCAGCGTAGTTGGGCATCGCCCATTGCTTGGGTCGCAGTGAACCTACTTAGGGCTCGTATACGGGCTTCGGAGATGGAACTCGGCATTTATCGCCGCCGGTGAGATAGGTCGACTCGGCACGATCGCGAGAAAGGGGGCCATGGTGTACTCCCGATAAGCAATGTTGTTTTGATGGAGGTAGGAGACGAGTTCACGGGGCAGGAGGCAGCGATCGGGAACAACTGCGCAGCTGGGGTTCATAAGCGAAACCCCCGTGAGTGCAACGCCAAGTCGGTAGTCCTTCGGATTGAGCATCAACCAGGCCGTCGATCGGTGTTGCTCAAGCGTCGAGAGAAACTTGGGATTTCGAACGTAGACAACGTCAGAGGCGGTAATTGTTCCCTTTGAAGCGAACATCAAGGGATAAGCAATCCAATATCCGGCGTAGACGCCGTCGATCCCATCGGCCCGTAGCTGTCGAGCAACGTTCGAAAAGCCGGCGCCAGGATCGCTTGTCCAAGAGGTCCAGCTTTCACTACCGGTCTGTCGAACTCCATCAGGATGGTACGGGCTGCTCTCACTCATCGCAACCAACGTGAGTGCGAGCCCAAGCGCGATCACCACCGAACCACGTAGCCAAACTGCCGCGCTCCCAATCCGTTTGGCAATCGCGCGTTGACTCAGAACCTCGCGCGCGCCAACGATGACAAGGAGCGAGGCTGCAGGCGCGAGGAAGACGGCATAGCGGCCGTCGTTCCAGTACCACGTGAATGGTGACAGCCCATAGATAAGGGGTGCAAAGAGACAGAAGATCACCAAGAACATCGCCTCACGGCGGACTGCCAACACAACCACGAGCGCGACACATAGCGCAACTGCGAGGTAGTTCACAATATTGCCAGCGGTAAGGCCGATGATCCATCGACCCGTCATCTTCAGCTGCAGGCCAAGCAGCAGTGGAATGGCATGTTGGACAAAGACCTTGAGGTGATGGAGGATCCCCGGGTCTGGCTGCACGCCCGAACGCAGTGAGGCGAAGTGCGAGACGACATTTGCCTCAATCCACGCACTTGCACCGATCGCTGCTGCAACGATGCCAACAAACAGTTCGCGAAGGTGAATTCGAAACTGTTGGCAGGCCATGGCATAGAGCAGGTAGAAAAAGATCGGAAGTGCGAAATACATGATCTCTGGAGATCCCCACCATCCAAGCCCAAGAGATCCACCTATCGCCGCGATTTCGAGCATGCGATGTCTCGAAGTCGAAGAGATCACCCGGAGGGTGAGCAGCACCGCGAGAAGACCACAGTCGAGCACGAACCATCGAAATCCGTACTCAATCGTTGACTGCCAGATGTAAACCTCCGGCCATATCCAAAACAACAGGGCAGCCTCAATCCCGATACGCGGGCCGAACAGTCGGGAGCCGATCCGCCAAAGGAGGATCGCGGCAACAAGGTCAAGGAGTACCGGAGTAAGTCCCAGCGAAAAGGTCGACTGCCCGAAGACGGCGAAGACCAGAGCGACGATATAGGGCTCTCCTCCGCCATATGCCTGACCCCAATAGAACGCCGAGAGATGTCCGTGCAGAATCTGTTCGGCCATCAGTCCGACTACCGCCTGATCGGCATTGATCGCATGTCGACCGAGCGCCCAGATGCGTACCGCGAGGCCGAACAGCCCGATGAGGATAAAAAAGACCAGTGCAAACCGGGAGCCAACCGATGGTGATGTGGAGAGTTCGTCGAGAGAGGTCTCGGGTGGTGCCACCATCTCCATCTCGACCTCTCCTTGCATTCCACCAGCGTCCTGAGCAGCTCAGTGGGCCGACGGGGAACTCCCACCGGTAGCCGAGGGATCTCGTCCCGACATCGTACAAGCGCTTATGGACTGATTAAAGGCAGCGTCTGATACAGATGGCCGTTACTCTTCGACAGGTGGTTCAATCCGAAGCTTCGTTCTCTTTTATCCATGCGGCGGACCTTCATCTGGACTCCCCCTTTATTGGGGTACGAGCGGACGCGCCCTTTGTGGCCGACGCCCTCTGTGACGCGTCACTCAATACGTATCGCGCCATCATCGACCTCGCGCTCAGTCGAAAGGTCGATTTTGTGCTCTTCGCTGGGGATATCTACGACGGTGCTGATCGGGGCATCCGCGCCCAGACACAGTTTCGCGATGGGCTCAAACAGCTAAGCGATGAGGGCATCCAAAGTTTCATCGTGCACGGAAACCATGATCCGCTTGAATCGGGCTGGTCGGCGATTGCGAACTCGTTCCCTACCGGCACGACGATCTTCCCGACGGAAAAGACCGCAACCGTCGAGATCGTCCGAGATGGTGAACGTATCGCCACGGTTCAAGGTATTAGCTATCGAGAAAGAGCAACTACCGACAATCTCGCTCTGAGATTTCGACGCCCAGAGGGATCTGGTATCCACATCGGCCTCCTCCACTGCAACGTCGGCGGATCAGCGAATGGTCACTCGAACTACAGCCCCTGCACCCTTGATGATCTTCGTGCAACAGGCCTTGACTACCTGGCACTTGGCCATGTGCATACCCGAGGGATTCTCGCCGGAGGGGGCGGGAGCGGCGATCCGTGGATTGTCTATCCAGGAAACGCTCAGTCTCGAAACATCAATGAAGGAGGAGCCAAGGGTGTCTATGTTGTCGAAGTCCACGGTGGCGTCATCAACGATCCTGAGTTCGTCGCCTGCGATGAGGTCCGCTTCATTCGCGAGGAGATAAACATCGAGGAATGTGAATCACTGATCGATATCGTCGACAGGTTCGAACAGCGCGGAGCCGAGCTTCTCGAGATGAACACACCGCGATCGATCATCATTCGTGGAACGCTGACCGGGCGAAGTCCACTCCACCAAGAGTTGGTTGCGCAAGATGCGGTAGAGGATCTTCTCGATGCAATACGCGAGAAGACAAGAAGATACCAACCATTTTGCTGGTGGGATCAGATTGCCGATGCCAGTTCCTCTCCCTTTGACATCGAGGAAATTCGACAGCGGCACGACTTTGCGGCCGATCTTGTCGCGACTTCGGAAGCTTCCGCAACCGACCCGTCGGCGAACGAGGAGATCGTGCAGGAGCTCATCGCGAACATGCCAAAGCAGTTTCGAAGAGATCTTGAGGAGGTTCTTAGCGATCAAGAGTTCGTCACCCAACTCATCGCTAATGCTCAGCTTCGGGCACTCGATGCAATTGTGGATCTGCCATGAAGATCGAAAAGATCTACCTCAATGGCTACGGTCAGTTTTTCGACCAGGAGTTCGGACCTCTGAACCAGGGTCTCAATCTCCTCCGCGGCGAGAATGAGGCAGGCAAATCGACACTCTTGGACTTTCTCCGAGGCATTCTCTACGGCTTCGCCGATGGAAAGAATCCACGGCGACAGCATCTTCCCCTGCGCGGTGGCCGACACGGAGGAAGCCTCACTATCCTCGACGAACGCTCCTCGGCTTGGACCGTTGAGCGCTATCCACGAGCCCTAAAGATCACCTCAGCCACCGGCGAGGAGGCCAGTCCAAAGGTTCTTCAGGAGATCCTCGGCTATACCGACGACCGAGTCTTTGGCTCAATCTTTGCCTTCGGACTGAGCGAACTCGATGACATTAAACGCCTAACTGAGGACAACGTACGAGACGCAATCTTCTCTGCTGGGATCGTTGGTGCCGGTCGCTCTGCCGCCCAGGCGATCAAAGACCTCGACGATGAGCGGAGCGAGATCACCCGGTCGACCAAAGGGGACCTTCAGCGCCATCAACTCCAGATGTATGTGACTCAACGTTCTGAGATCGAAGCCGAGCTGCGAACTGCGAAAGACCAGTCCGGAAATTATCTTGTCGCCCAACACGAGCTTGAACAGCAACAACGAGAGCTTGAAGACATTGAGAGTCGACGCGAGAGGTTCCGGGTTCGTAGCCAAGAGCTCCATGACCTCCTGCACGCTAAGGAGCTCCGTGATAACGACCGCACGGCTCGGGAGCGCCTTGCAATCACACCCTCTCCAAGTGAAGCTGACCGCAACCTCGCAGGTGAGCATCGGGCGATCGATGAACTCGCCTTTCGTCTTGAAAGTTATCAACATAACCAGCGTGAGCTCGCATCCAGACTCAATGAACAGCGTCAACGCGCAACAAAGATCACACAGGGAATCGACCAGATCGGCATCACTCGTCAGCAGGCGATGAATCTTCAACTTTCCATTGGATTCATTAGTGATATCGACCGTCTTGTGTCACGACACAATGAACTCCTCTCCGATCAACAGGTTCAGAATGGACTTCTCCAAAGTGCACAAGGGGAACTAGAAGAGGCTCGCTCGAAGCTTCGACAGGTCACACGCGATGCGTCACCTGATGCCTTAAAGAGCGCGGAGATGGAGTTGCGCGAGATTCCAACAATTCGCGAGATGACACGAGAGCTTCAGAGTCGTTATCATCACGCCCAGCTGCAACTAGCCAACGGGAGAAACGTTATCGGTCGAGAGAAAAAGACCGCCATACTCGTCATCCTTTTGCTCATTATTCTCCTGGGTCTCGGAACGACAATCTCCTCGTTCGGCCGATCTGGACACTCCGCAACACTTCCTGGAATCCTTGGTGTGGTAGTCCTCGTCGCGGGAACTATCGGTCTCGTCGTTGTCCGTAATCTCATTGCCGTCACTCGACAAGGATCTCCATCTTTTACTGATCAACAACGTGACCGCGATGAACTTGCAAAACGGGTTGGCGAGCGTGCACGACTACTCTTGCTCCCCGACCTTCCCTCTGAAGCAGAGATCGACGCAAAGGAACGCCAGCTACGCAGTGACGGAGAACGTTCATCGGTGATCAGGAGTGCGGTCAACGCCGTTGAGGCGAGTCAATTGAAGTTCGATAGGGTCGAAAAGATCTTGCAAGAGCTCGAGAGCGAACTTGCCAGTTCAGTCGATCAAGCCACCAAGCTCGCAGATGAGTTGGGTATAACTCGCACCGTTGACCCAACGACTCTTCATGCGGTTGGACTTGCCATCATCGATACCAAGGAGCTGCTGCTCGCTGAGGAGGAAGCCGAAGAATCATCAAATGTCTACCGAGACCAAATCAAACGGTATGAAGCGGAGGTGACTGCACTCTTTGCGCGGTGCAACAGAGTACCGCCGGACCCAGAGGGAATTGAGTATGCGATCGTTCGATTAAAAGATGAATGCATCCAGATCGTCGACACCATCAGAGATTATGAGCTGCTCGACGCCCAAATAGCAGTGAGCGAAGAACGGATCGCAGCGCTCTTCGCACGCTCAACCGATGCTCATCGATTACTCAGCGAGCTCGAGTCAAAAGATGAGGAGTCACTCAGCGACGAACTCCAGTCCATCGAGATCGAGCTTGAAGTCGCTCGCGCGGACTATGAGGCCACACTGAAAAGAACCATCGAAATCGAACGCTCGCTTGCAATCGTTCAGGGCTCTCGTTCGATCGCTGAACTCGAGATAGCGCGCACAACAGTGACGGAGGAGATCTCAACCATCCTGCGTCACTGGTCACTTCTATCAACAGCAAGTCTGCTCCTCAAGAAGACCTTCAGCCGTTACGAGACCGAGCGCCAACCTGCCGTCATTGCTCGAGCAGCGGAGCTTTTTCGCGAGGCAACCAACGGTCGTTACGTGACCCTGATCTCTCGAGAGGACGCCAGCGGACGGCGCAATCTCCTTGCAGTCCGAGAGAACGGCGGTCAGATCGATTCCCAGCTTCTCTCCACCGGCACCGCCCAACTTCTCTATCTCTGCGTTCGCCTGGCCTATACCGAGAACTTTGCTGATCGGTCGACCTCGCTGCCCCTCATTCTCGATGATGTACTGGTCAACTTTGATCCGGAACGGTCAGCGGCTATCGCTCGGACGATCTGCGCTGTTGCCGAGCGTCACCAGGTACTGCTTTTCACCTGCCAACCAGCAACCGTTGCAACGTTCACCGAAATCGATCCCAAACTCAATCTCGTCGGGCTTCCAGAACGGGTCTAACTCGCGTCGTCAGTCTCTTCGTCTCCGCCTGGCCACCGAGCGGCGATCGCCTCATCCCAACCGGTCACCACGAGAACAAAGATGATGAAGGTCAACACGTGAACGGTAGTGCACCAGATGCAGATGGAGTGAATCACATAGAGCTCTGCGTAAATCAGATACGAGATGAATCCAACAGAGACGATCGTTGACGCGAGTCGAAGCGGCGCTACAAATTCACGCGAAGATCGCCAAGCCCACGGTGACATGATCACGACCGCTCCGAGGTAATAGGCAAGTCCAAGTACCGCGACCGGGATACCAAAGACGATCGACTCTGGACTCGTTGTCACCTTTGCGCAGTTTACGAATCCACCCTTGGTTGAGAGAGGACAGGACAACGAAACCGAACTGGAGTAGTGCGCGAGCGTCAGGTAGATCGAGATACCAAGACCAAAGATCGACAACAACCATGTCGTCCAGGCTCGCGGACTCAATGGTTGTCGAGCAACCTCGTGGATCGAAAGATCATCCACCTGGTCAGCCAATCGGGGTCGCCTTTGCGAGCACAGCGGCCGCGGCCTTTACTCCTGGTGAGTTACAGACCGTGGATGGCTGACCACCATCGGAGTTGCAGATCGCAGCGGAGATAAAGTTCGCCATCACGATGAAGTTGCTCGCGCCGATACCCTTTCCAACACTTGAGTTCGGATCGTGCACCGCCTGCGCAATGGCGATCGTTCCAGGACCACCGTTGACCAGTGGCCCATTGTCAGCACTACCAACGAACGAGGCTACCGAGGGTGGATCACCAGCAGAGACGTAACGATTGGCGACATCAAGGAAGGGAATTCCTGTTCCACCGGGACTAAATATGGTCCCTGTCGTACCCGTACCGTCGTATTTCGCATACAACTTCTGAATGTTCGCAGGTGGAATCTGAAGTGGGTTCTGCTGACGATCCGACTCTTCGTAGGGAGAGAAGGTGATGTACTTGCTGGTGTACGTCGAGCCCAAGAAACTGAACGTTGGGATATTGCCGTCGGTTGGCGCGGATGAGGTCACTTTCAATTTTGAGAAGGTACCAAACCTACTGAGCGCTGCAACCATCGACCATCGCATTGCCGCACAGAATGGGCAGTACTCGCCACCGACATAAACAAACGCAGGCTTGGCATTGATTATCAACGGTGTCTGTCCCTTCGTCACGATAAAGGGAGCAGCCTGTCCTCTAACACCGATGCTGTCGAACACTGACGCTGGCACGGTGACAACAGGATCGACCATCGCTGCAGACGCGAGTGAAGGGTGCTGACCGGTCACATCGACGGTCGTGGAATTATTTGCTGGACTTGAGGAGAATACCTTTGGCAGAAGAACACCAAGCAGCGCGATGACCACAACACCGACGATGATCCAACCGATCCTCTTTGAACTTTGACGTTGTGCTCGGGCTTGACGACGTTGTGCCCCCGGTGACTTCTTCGCCTGTTCGGGCCCAAGACGGCGAGGGCCTCCCGAGTTTTTTCCAGAATTATTTGCCACGATCAGTGTTCCTCTCGTCTTTGCTCTGTTAAAAGGTATCAGTGCCGCGCTCGCAATCGTGTGCCATCTTGGTCGACCGGACCGGTAAAGGAGAGCCAATTTGCAACGTAGAGAACTATCAGCCGCACCACAGGCAGGCCACAGTGTCACTATCTACCTTTAGCCGTCGGCCAAGTGGTTTGGCCACTTCAACCCCAGGAGGCCAGTGTTGTTCTCCCTCAGCTATGCCATAAACGAGCTGCGTCGTCGGATCGGTCGCACGCTCGTGACCGCGTTCGGTCTTGCTGCTGGCGTCGGACTCGTGATGGGAATCATGGGGGTCTCTCAGGGACTCAGCGATGCGCAAAATAAAGTGCTCTCTCCCCTTAGCTCAGTCGGTACGGACATCATCGTCACGCGGACGGTCGCGCCAACGACCTCGACCGCCACAACGACGACCACCCTTCCCGCCAATGGATTTGGTGGCGGACCTCGAGCTGGTGGAGGCGGTGGAGGATTCTTCGCGGGACGGGGTGCTGCTGGACTGAACTCCGCGGACAGCCAGACCCTTCTCTCTGCAAACTCCTCAGTTATTACCGATCTCTCAAAGCTTGGACCGGCGGGAACGAAGTTCACCCACGACTTCTTTGTCCCAGCAACGCTCATCACCTTTCCCTCCCAAGCGATCAAAGATGTCACCAAGGTCGCCGGAGTACAGAGCGCCGTGGGCGCTCTCTCACTTGAGGCGCTCCATGAGTCGGGTACGGTTCCAACGATCACCGCAACCATCAAGACCGGTGGACAGACGATCTCGACAACGGTGAAGCCACCAAAACTCACTGCCGCTCAGACAAAGACCGAGCGAAGCTGTATCCAAAGTGTGATTCAAAAGGATTTCGGCAGCGCAATCACCGGGAACTCCGGCAGCGGAACATCCACGGGTAACAGCGGTGCCACAGCGACTCCCGGAGGACGAACTGGAACCGGTGGTGGTGGTGGT
>CAIVND010000237.1 GCA_903907185.1 uncultured Acidimicrobiaceae bacterium | reverse complement strand
TCGTCGCGTTGACGAGACGGTGTTCAACATTAAGTGGAATGGCAAAGAGTGAACCGGCACTCCATTCGAAGAACTGCCGAGGACCATTGGGACCTGGCTCAAGTTCGGTGGTTCCACTTCCCTCCATGACAAAGAGGATCTCTTCGTAGAGATGTTTCTCGACCTTGAGCGCGCCACCAGGTGGGATCTCGAGGAGATACATACCAGCCTTGCCCTCGGTGCCAAGGAGTTGGATGAATGCGCCATTGCCGCCGGTGCGCTCCCATGGCGAGAGCGGAAGATCTTTGATGTTGTGGTAGCCCATGTCGCGGTAGACGGGGATCCCTTCGCTCTCCATATATCGGTCGTAGGGCGTGGCGTGTGCAGTCAGCACCCGCTTACCAGCCTTCTGATTTTCGCTCTCTGGCTCTTCGAACAGAATCTCGTCTTCACGAGGTTTAGCGACCATGGTGACTCCTTCAATCGTGATCGAGTTGGCTCTTGCCGGGTAAGAGTACGGTGTTATTTCTACAGCCGAAATAGTACAGTCCAAGTGCGCTACGCAGGGATGGAGCACTGTGCTCTGCTTCATCCCTGTATCCAATCGCTATGACTGATCTCGTGCACTCCAAAGAGTGGCATCCGATCTGGGCTGTCCTCGGCCAACGATCGTGATCGATACAACTGCGTTCCGCTCTCGCGAGGGCGCAATCACCCCGCGAAACTCTCTGCATTATTCATAGACTGTCGGATGTGGGGAGATGGCGACAGGGGAGGATATTTCGGTCCACCAACGTTGCCGGCCTTGTCGTCATCTCAAGGTCTTTGCTTTGTTGTCTTGTCCTTGGTGTCATTGTGTCGAAGGCGCCCCTTGACGTCATGTACTCGACGAATCGGCGACTCCAACGCCGAAAGTGGCTGACTGGGTGATGGCAATATTTCATAGAAAGCTCCCCCAAGGTTGGTCCTATCCGATCGGAGTCACTGAGATTCCGATTTTTTTCAAAGGGTCTGAAAAAGTATCGTGGCGTGGTCGACCGGCAAACTGGAAGAACGATGAATTTCGATCGGTGATCTGGCTGTTTTGGTCGCCGAAGGGATTGTCATCCAAACCATCGTTGACGGTGTGGGCTGTTCCGTCAACTGAGTGCCCCGCGATTCATGAGTGGATCCAATCAACGGTGGCGCACGAAGCGACCGAATGGATACACAACCTGGCGATAGGGAGCCCGACGTGGCGTGAGATGCAGCACTCCAGATCGTGGAGGTGGACCCCACCTCAAGGTCATGCATGATGACCACTACCGGTGTTGATCGGGTTATTGAACTGCTCTCAGCCCAGGGACGTTCCAGCTATTAGGGATTCCTTGTTTGGAGCAGGCGTTCCATCATGTTGTGATGACTGTGAAGAACTGAATCTCTCAGTCCACACACAGCACAGACATCGGAAAACTCTGGACTCGGAACGTGTGGATGTTTAGATTCTGCGACGTCGTGTCCCTGAAAGCGTGCCGATCCAGTCGATCCGCAGACTCCACATGTCATCGTCTGAACCTCGATGATCGAGCTCATCATTACACCCCCTAACCCACGAGGAGTTCTCCTCGGGGGGCCGCGAGTCAGGTTCTCTTCGAACCCAACATCGCGGCAATATCTACGGTAACGAGTGCGTTCTTGTGGCATAACGCCGTGGCCAGATTGTCACGCGATCATCACGAAGGCTGGATACACCGTTCGAGATGGGCTTCGCTGACGCGATAGCGGGAATTCTCTTTGGCAGAGCGTTTGGCTTCATGAAGCGTGATTAAACATGTCGTTCGGTTACGTCGTTAACTATTTTGCGAGCGTTCACCTCGACTTGCGAGTTGCCACCAGGGACCCCGGGTAGCTTCTGCCAACGTTGGCCGGAGGCGAGTTAGCCGGACACTGATGTCCCGTTCACAAGCAATCGCAGTTGCCACAACCCCCGAGGCTGTGAGTGCTGTAGCCGCACGGACTGTCCTGTCAAAGCGATTGAGAAGAATCCAGCCACAGTGGTGGCTACAGCTCCTCATCGCGGTGACCATGGTCGCTTACGGCGTTTCCACGTTGGTTGTCCATCGACCGCCGAGCGGTTACAACACGTTCTGGGATGGAGGCGTCCAGAACATCGCTGGTGCGCTGACGGTTATCCCGTTGGTGTTACGCGCAAGGCGATCCCGCGAACTTCGTTCAGCCTGGTTTGCCATGGCGGCTGGAGTCGTGCTGTACACGTTGGCTGATCTCGTGTTTATATACCACGACCAAAATTTAAAGCCCATTCCCGCCCCGGCCCCAAGTGACGCCTTCTTTCTCTCGTGCAATGTGGCCTTCATCATTGGCTTCGCCATCCTCACGCAATCATCATTCGGAAGGGTCCATGCCAGTGTGCGCCTGGACGGAGCCATCGCCGGTCTTGGCATCGCCGCGGTTGCCGGGGTCGTCTGGTTTGAGCCGGTGTTGCACCTGAGCGGGCGACCTTTTCAGGCGGCGGTGGACCTTGCCTATCCAGTGTGTGCCCTCGTGCTGATCGTGCTCCTGGTCGCTGGACTGGCCCCGCACCACTACCGTCCAAATAGGACCACTGGTCTGCTCATGATCGGGGTTGCATGGTCCGTGGCCGGTAGCGTGATCTTTCTCAATCAGAGTGCGGCTGGCACCTACGTAGCGGGGACACTGCTCGGAGAGACCTGGTTGATGAGCTTCTTCTTCATCAGTCTGGCGGCCTTGATGGGCGACCGGCGCCGATCTGGGGGCGCCCGTTCTTCAGTGAGTTCGCTTGTGGGGATAACGGTGGTGCCGGTGGTATTCGGGTTGGTCTCGTTGGGAGTTTTGGGCACCTCGATCTACCGACACGATTCCTCAGTGGTCGTAATCTTGGCTATTGCCGCTATCGGTCTGGTGATCTGTCGTATGGCGATGACGCTGCGCGAGGTGCGCCATTCAAGAACCAACTACCAAGACGCACGAACCGACTATCTCACTGGTCTACCGAACCGAAGGGCCTTCCTTGAAAGCCTGGGGTCGACATTTGCCGAGCCGAACCCCGATCGGCACACAGGGGTTTTGTTGGTCGATCTCGATGGCTTCAAGGAGGTCAATGATGCTCTAGGCCATGGAGCTGGAGACGAACTCTTATGCGCAGTGGCGAAGCGGTTCGAGCGCCGACTGGGTGATCGCGGAGTACTTGCCCGGCTAGGGGGTGACGAGTATGCCTGCGCCTGCCAAGTGAACGATGAAGACGACCTGATCGCCATCGCCCGTGAGTTCGTCCAGGCTCTGTCCGAACCATGCATTCTCGATGGCGTGAGCGTTCGCGTTGGGGCCAGCATCGGTGTAGCTCTCTCTCGTCCGGGAGACAAAACCAACGGCGAGCTGTTGCGCTGCGCCGATGTCGCCATGTACGACGCCAAACGGACCCAGTCTGGCGTGTCGGTCTACCGATCCGATGTTGATCCTCATAGCCGCGAACGTCTAGCCCTTATCGACGCTCTCAGAGATGCAATCACCTCCCGCGACTTTGTTTTGTACTACCAACCCACGTTGGATATGCGTACCGGCACAATCAGAGGTGTCGAGGCTCTGGTCCGTTGGCAGCATCCCACTCTCGGTCTTCTCTACCCGGACAGCTTCATTCCGCTGGCTGAACAAAACGGGCTGATGCCACAACTCACCCGTGCAGTCCTCGATATGGCCGTGGGTCAAGCCGCCCGCCTTGACCGCGCTGGTCATCGACTCGTGATGAGCGTGAATATCTCGCGCTACGACCTCGTCGACGAGGACCTGTCGACCTACGTCGACTACGTTTTAGCGCACCATCGTTTCCCCTCCGACCGCCTGACATTGGAGATCACCGAGTCTGCTCTCGCGGATGACCCTGATCGAGCAGAACGGTGCGTTCGCCAGCTTCGGGCACGAGGGCTGCGAGTCTCGGTCGACGACTTCGGAGTTGGGTACTCGTCGATGTCCCAACTGCTTGGGCTGACCATCGACGAACTGAAGATCGACAAGTCCTTTACCTTGGCGCTGACGTCAGACCCGCGCGCCGAGGCGATCGTGCGTTCCACGATCGAACTGGCGCATGCGCTCAGTCTCACGCTCGTTGCTGAGGGGATTGAATCCGTGGACGTGCTCAGGTCGCTCCAGAACCTCGGTGCCGACATCGGGCAGGGATACCTGATCTCACGTCCGCTTACCTTTGAACAGCTAGCCGAATACTTGGCTCTACCCCGCGTCCGTCGACTCCTGCTCCCTGTCCCGCGACTGGTGAATGCAAGCTGATCGTCCGCAACTATTCGTCGACCTCCAACACTAGGGAGTTCTACTCGTGGCCGGTATTAACGACTCACCTGTGCACAGAGAGGTGAGTCGTTGTGTGGCTAAGTCGGTACGTCGAGTTGCCACTGTACGAAATGGTGAAACAGCGATGAGTCGACCTAAAAACGCGTGTGGCTAGCAGGCATCGGGAGCCGAGCCGAGGATGCTGATCCTGCAAAAAAGTATGAATCTGGGTTTATTGGCAATGCAGTGTGGCTATTAGTTTTATAAACAAACCATTGCTAATATTGCAATAAAGAAGGTTTCTTAGCTTCTATTGTATTAATACTTCGATAGGTGTACATTAAATGAACTGAGCGCGCTTCGACAGTAATCACGCGAACCCCGTACCGTCGTTTATGCCGCTCACATCATCGAACCATGAGTGAAAGATAAAGGGAGAGTTGTGACTGATACTGCGGAACGTAAGGCCGAGAGCGACAACCGTGGAACATACTTCTACGACACTTGGATGGAGTCCGCCGGTGTTCCAATTCACCGCGGCCACTTCGTCTCCGACCTTCGAACGATCGAGGTTGGATACTGGGAAGAGCGCGAGTGCAACGCTG
>CAIVND010000236.1 GCA_903907185.1 uncultured Acidimicrobiaceae bacterium | reverse complement strand
GTGAGATCTCCGAGGTGGACCTGACCCGACCGAGTGGGGTGCACACCGGTGCTCAACCACTCAAGAGCCAAGCTCTCCCCCGGCAGTGCCTGGGTAAGTTCGAACTGCGCATCGTCGAGCTGCAGGCTATCGACGAGTGCCCGCCAACAACTCCATGCTGTCGAGGCGTCGTCGCCGAGGGAAGCGAAGACAACCGCCGCAAGCTCTCGTTCTTGAGGCCGCTCATCATCGCTGTCTGAGAGCGCGAAGACGTTTCCAATCTCAAAGAGACGAATCTCTGAGTTTCGGTGCGACTCGTTGTATCGAAGTGCGCTACAAAGTCCTCCAAGAAGATGGCTCCGAAGCGCGACTTCATTCACCACGATGGGATTGGAGAGTTCAACCGGTCGAACCGTCGATCCAGTCGAATGCTCCTCGGCGGGATCGACGATCGAGCTTGACCACGCCTCGCTGGCACCGAGACCACAAAAGAGCGACCGAAGACTACGGCGGAGCTCCTGTCGGTCGGTACGCTGACCGACAAAGGGCGAACGTCGCGAGGTTGCAACGATCTGGTCATAGCCAAAGTGGCGGGCGATCTCCTCAATGAGATCGACCTCGCGACTGACATCTCCCCGATAGCCGGGAATCTGGACATTGAGATGTCCTTCAACTACCTCCACCTCAAACCCAAGCGGAGCGAGCAACCCAATCATTGCGGCTTCGCTCAATTGCGTTCCAAGGTACGAGTTCACTCGGCTCGTCCGTAGTGAGACCACTCGGCGCGGTGGAAGAACCGGCGTAGATTCGAGGTGGCCAGCGGCGACAAGTGGCGGCGTAAGACCCTTGGCGAGATGCGCCGCAACCACAAGTTCGCAGAAGCGATCGGCTGCTCGCTCGAGACCTTCAGGATCGGTTCCCCGCCAAAATCTTGTCGAGGCCTCCGAACGGAGGCCCTGTGCGGTTGCCGTGCGTCCAATCGCAATTCCGTCGAATGTTGCAACCTCGAGAAGTACCTCGGTTGTAGCTGAACTGATCTCGCTCGACTCGCCACCCATTACTCCTGCGAGCCCTACCGGAATGTCCTTGGTGTCGCAGATCAAAAGATCATCAGCGCTTGAACGTCCAAGCATCCGACGCACACCATCAAGAGTGACAAGTGACTCGTCTGGGCGCGCGCGTCGAACACGAAGTCCGCGTCCGTAGAGCTGGGCGAGGTCGTAGGGATGGGTCGGTTGACCAAGTTCAAGCATGACGTAGTTCGAGGCATCGACGATCGCGTTGACCGGGCGCATGCCCGCAAGGGTGAGTCGCCGAGCGATCTCCGGAGGTGAGGTGATATTCGCGACCCCCGTGATGACGCTCGCCACCAGTCGAGGACAGAGATCGCTGTCGATCACCTCGACGGTCGCTAGCTGATTGGCCTGCTCGCTCGCCTCATGCACAACCGGCTTCGGGGGTTGAAAATCGAGCTGGAGCTTGGCAGCAAGATCACGCGCTACGCCTACGATCGAGAGCGCGTCTGGGCGGTTTGGTTCGATCGCAAGATCAAATACCACATCAGGAATAACGCCAAGGTGATCAGCAATCTCCGTGCCGAGTTCACTGCCGATCGGAAGATCTCCGTGGGCAGATCCGGTCTTCGCGAGTATGAGCAGTCCCTCGTGGTCGTCTGCAAGGCGAAGTTCGTTCGCGCTACACAGCATGCCGTTGGAAACCACCCCACGCATCTTGCGTGCAGCGATGGTCATCTCATTAGGAAGTGTTACGCCAATGGGGGCAAAGGGCACGACATCACCGATGCCAAAGTTCCATGCACCACAGACCACATCGATGAGTTCGCCTGCGCCAGTGTCGACCTTGACGAGCCGAACACGATCTGCTCCCTCAATCGCTGCGATCTCAACGACACGTGCAAGGATCACTCCCCCAAGGCCATCGCCGACGCTCTCAATGCGCTCGACAACGAGACCGAGTCCATCGAGTACCTCACCGAGCGCGCGAACAGCTGCTCGGTCTGTCGGATCGACATCGAGCGCTACATATTCCTTTAACCAACTCAACGGGACGCGCACTCAAACTCCTTTAGGGGCGCAGATCCTACGCAAGGAAACTAAAACTGCGTGAGGAAGCGAATATCGTTTTCCATAAAGCTGCGAATGTCCTCAATGCCATGGCGCATGATGGCAAGCCGATCGATGCCAAAACCAAAGGCGAAGCCGGAGTACTCCTCGGTATCGACACCGGTAGCCTCAAAGACCGCAGGATGAACCATCCCGCATCCTCCAAGTTCAATCCAACCCGTCTGTGAACAGGTCTGACATCCCGACCCGGAACAGATTGCACAGGTAATTTCAAACTCAGCAGAGGGCTCCGTAAAGGGAAAATAGGCCGGACGGAGTCGGGCCGAGATGCCGTCGCCGAAGATCGCTCGCACGAAGGTGTCGACAGTGCCCTTGAGGTCGCCAAAGGAGACACCTCGATCGACGACAATGCCCTCAATCTGATGAAAGACCGGCAGGTGCCGCGCATCGGCCGTGTCGCGTCGATAGACACGACCAGGAGCGATGGCGTAAAGGGGAAGCGAATTGCGTTCG
>CAIVND010000235.1 GCA_903907185.1 uncultured Acidimicrobiaceae bacterium | reverse complement strand
TTACAAAAGCAACGGGATCTGGACCTATGACGGCTACTCCGACTGGAGCAGAATTCAGCGCCAAGATGCCTTCTTCCGCGCGCTCATCCCACGGCTAAAGGGCATAGCAACCAATCCAATCGGAATGAACTCGTTCCTCGGCGCGGCACAGTCCAATATCACCATCGACCAATCGCTCTCCGTTGGGACGATCCTCTCGCTGGCAAATACCTTTCGCCAAGTGAGCGCAAAAAGCCTGACCACGGAGACACTTCCCACCGCTCCCGTGACGATCAATGGCGAGGCTGTCCTTGAGCCAGCTCCGCAACAAGATGCGGCGCTCATCACCTCATTTCTCGCGTTCGGAACAACAACAGCTGCGTATCATCTTCCGGTCGCAGGAGACCGAGGCATCGCCGACGCGCTGCTGACATCCGCGCCGGCCACACAGTCTGGCGGCGGAGTGACCGTTACAACGTTGCCCGGACTTCAGGCGCCTCCGGCCTCACAGGTGGTCACCAATACCCAGCCCGAACCTTGGAACCCTGTCCCCTGCAGCGGTTGATCCTGCCGTAACACTGCAAATTTGATTCTTTATCGCTCGGTTGCCTAAATGCACTCACCGATAGTTGTTCTCCCGGTGAGCTGACAGCGACAACTCTCGTCGTGTACAACCGATGATGGTCATCTGTTCTTGGAGGACCGGGATCAAAGACGGGATCGACGAAGATGAGTGATGTGGTGGTGACGAAGGAGAACAACGGGCGGGGTTCAACCGTTGCTGACTCGCCTCGACGCTCGGTCTTTGGTCGTGGCTTCCCCGTCGAGGGAGCGAATCAGCCCTTTCGTCGAGATATTCAATCGCTTCGCGGCGTGGCCGTCCTCCTCGTCATTGCAAACCACGCGGGACTCGTTGGTTTTGCTGGCGGCTATATCGGCGTTGACATGTTCTTCGTGATCAGTGGTTACGTCATCACGCAGCTATTGATGAGAGAGGCCGGAAAGACAATCCGCGTTGGACTCAGCGACTTTTACACCCGTCGTATCCGACGGATTGTCCCGGCCGCGACGGTAACCCTGATGGCCACGATGTTCGTCGCCTGGGCCACTCTCGGCACGCGGCTGAATCCACATCTACCTGGAGACATCCAGTGGGCATCACTGTTCTCCGCAAACTTTCGACTCATCGCAACGGGAAGTAACTACTTTGTCCCCGGAACCTCACCATCGCTCATCACGCAGTTCTGGTCGCTCGCGGTCGAAGAGCAGTTCTACCTCATCTTTCCGCTCGCGATCTTTTTGATTGTGCGCTACGCCGCACCGGAGCGACGTCTTGTCACACTGAGGGTTTTCCTCATCGTTGGGATTGCCCTCTCGGCTTGGTGGTCCATCCACCTCTCGCAGGCCGATCCCACTCCCGCGTACTATTCGCCCTTCACCCGGTTCTGGGAGCTCGGCCTTGGTTGTCTGTTGGCAACGATCTCGGTGGTACGACCAATACGAACGAGGCGTAGCGAGAACTTGGCCAACGCACTTGGGATCCTCTTGATCCTCTTCGCCCTTATCAGACTCAATTCTTCAAGTATCTACCCTGGGGCGTGGGCATGGCTCCCCTGTATTGGCACGGCTCTCATCATCTGGGCTGGCGTCGCTGGCGAGAGAACTCGCGCGACCCGCCTGCTCTCGCACCGGACACTTGGCTACATCGGTGATATCTCGTATTCGCTCTATCTGCTTCACTACCTCTGGCTCAAACTTCCCGAACAGCTCTCCTCGCCGCTGACCGGCTGGCAGTGGCGGACTATCGAGATCGCTGGCACCTTCATCTGTGCGATCGCCTCCTACCACCTGATCGAGAATCCGATTCGGCGCTCCCAAGCACTCGCTCGAGATCGTCTAGCGGTTGTCCTTCTTCTCTTGGTCTGCATCGCATCGTCGTGGACGACTGCGATCGTCGTCGGGCACCTCACCCACACTGCTTAGCTCCAGCTACTGACCACCGAGGGCATCGTCGGCGTGAGCGTGACGTGGTAGATCAAGGCCATCTCGCGCAACATATATGTTGCGGCAACCTCTTCGCCAACAAAGGAGAGGTGGATCCCATCAGAATCACGGAGCGCGGACTCAGCTCCGTTGACCTTCGCCGAAGATGAGTATCCCCCCTGGGGGTTCGAAAACAGTGACCACATCGAGACATAGGTTGCATTCATCTGGGAGGTAACCCCCTGTTCGAAGAGAGCGTTGATGGTTTCTATCCCCTGTGCAAACGTCGGTGAGGCCATATTCGGCAGGCCTACCCAGAGAACATACGCGCCGCTCGTGGTCGCTTGGTGGACAATCGAACGCACCTCCGCCAGATAGTTTCTCTTCCACCCAGGTGACCCAAAGGCAACCGCGCTGCCATTGATCGTCATTCCCTGCTCGTCATCGGCACCGAGACATACCAGGACGAGCTGCGGGTGATACTGGCGGAGCAGCGAGCCGAGTTGGTTTGGCCAGTCATAGAACTGGAAGTTCGAAAGACCACTTGAGGACCGGTCGCGTTGTACAAAGGTGACGCCGGACGTTGGACTCACGTGGCGTTGGATACCCCATCCAAGATCGTTTCCGATCGAATCTCCAATCTCAAGAACCGTGCAGTGGCCCGGTGAGGGTGCCCTCGTGGCCTTCGACACCTGCCTTGTCGTTTTGTTGGGAACTGGCGCGGGCAGGGTGAACCCGCAGCCCCGCGAGGCGTGATCGATTGATACCTTTCCACTCACAGCTCCAGGAACTGTCGCAGTGGCTGTCGGATTGGTCACAACAGTTGTGGTTGGCGACGATAACGCTTTAGCCACAGAAAATGGTGTCGATGCAACAACCGATGCAACGGTGACAAGCACCAAAAGTGCGCCTCCAAGACCAAGGCGGAGCGACCAATTGACGCTGTTCGCTCCCCTTTTCGTCATCATTCGCACAGTGAGCAAGGATATTGCGGCCGGAGCCAGATCACCGACCAGATCTGTGGTTTGGGTAACGGATCAGTGATACCCCACCCAATTAGGATCTCGGGCGTGCATCTATGGAACTCTTTCGGAGCCCTTTTTAACCGCTATAGAAGAGCGGCGAAGCGCGTCCGCTAAGCAGTTGTGGACCAGATCGGAAGAGCGTCGTGTAGGGAAAGAGTGTGCCTCTATGTGTA
>CAIVND010000234.1 GCA_903907185.1 uncultured Acidimicrobiaceae bacterium | reverse complement strand
GGAGTTCAGACGTGTGCTCTTCCGATCTGGTGTAGGAGAGGTTGGTCAACGACCGGACACGTCCGACGGCGCCCTCGCGCACGAGTCGTGCCATCGCCCGGACCGGTGCATCTCGCCCGCGCGTGTTGACAGCCATGACGCGAACGCCCGTTGCACGCTCGATCTCGACGAGAAGGCGCCCCTCATCCGGATCAACCACCACCGGCTTTTCAATGAGAAGATGCTTTCCGGCTTCGGCGAACTGCCGTGCATTCTCGAGGTGCAAGTGGGTTGGTGTTGCGATGTACACAGCTTCGACGTCGGACGCATCGCAGAGATCGGCAGCGTTGAGTACCGGGCGACCCCCAAACTGAATTGCGGCGGCCGTGACCGCATCTTGGTCAAGGTCGCTTACCGCGACGACACGAAAGAATGGCGACTCGTGGGCCGCCACAGCACCGAGTCTGCCTGCAACGCCCATACCAACGATCGCGATACCAATCGGCTCGATGTCACGTGCCTCTGCATTTGCACTCAACACTGCCTCAGCCACCTAAACCCCTCGTCGTTCGGCTGTCGATACCACAAGACCCAGATTCCCCATAAAGAAAAGGGAAGACCGAGCGGTTTGCTATGCGGGCAAACCCGATAGCGAGATGCCACCGCCGAGGAGGCGAGTCGTATGTGGCGAAGCGCCCTCGTTGAGGATGTAGATCGGATTTCGCGCCGGATCCCGGATCACTCCAATCGGGTCCTTGCCGTCCTCGACTGCCTGAATCGCGTCCCGTAACATCTGTCGGAACATCAAGATTCCCCGATCCGAACGGCCGGCGAGCTCGAGGTTGCGGGGGGCGACCTCTCCCTGACCCAACCAAGCAACAAAGTCCTGCTGTGACACAAACTCGTTCAGCAGCTGTCCTTCTTCATCGTGATACGGAAATTCATCGGAGGTCACCACGCCAGAACCCGGTGTTACCGAATAGATGAAGTGGAGCGTGTGAGTGTCGTCTATTGGGACACGCCACTGGAACATGTTTTCCTGGGCGAGCGTGCTGGGGAAAATGAACGGGTGCCCCACAGTCCAATCGGTTGAGTCCTCGGGGTCGCCTTCGACGAGACGTCGCTTGTAGATGCCGTACTCGAAGATGTCGAAGTCGACCTTCAAGTGCTTGAACGCTGGCATCGGCGGTTCGCGTCCCTCGCGCGTTGCGATCACATTCGCCTGGTTGACATGCAACCACTCGACATGCACCGGGTCCAGCGTATTCTCGGCGATCTGCAGCCAGTTACAGGGAAGAACCGTCCACTGGATTCTGCGGTCGACCCCTGGGCGCTCGAGAATGTCCCACCGCGGCAGCTCGGGCCGCGGTTCTGGGCCGAGGTATGTCCAGGCCAAACCGCCCACCTCCTGCACGGGGTAGGCAGTGATCTTCACCCTGTCTTTGAATGTCCCCTCGCCGGCGGTGTCTTCGTAAGGTTGTGAAAAGCACTGCCCTTCGTTGTTGAATGCCCAGCCGTGATAGGCGCAACGAATGCCTTCGTCCTCGGTCCATCCGTACTGCAGGCTGAGCGACCGATGCGGACAGCGCCGCTGCACGAGACCGAGAACTCCCTTGCCGTTGCGATAGAGGACCAGGTCCTCTCCGAGCAAACGGATTGGAATGATCTCATTTGTTGCAACATCTATTGAAGCTGCAATCGGATACCAATATCTGCGATGAAGCTCGCCCCCCGGTGTCCCGGGACCAACCTCGGTGTATTTGGCATTGTCTTCTATTGAAAGCATGATTCGCTCCCTCATCTTCTGGCGGACATCAGCCCACCAAGGGATTAATGATACATATTAGATGCTCTTCACCACTTTGATGTCGCTGATCGCCTCGACGCCAAACCAACTGGACTTCAACGACGCGCACAAAATGCTTAAACCGATTCAGCGGGGTCCGATCACCGCCCGCATACCAGAACCAGTCTGCTCGATACGGGATTGCAACTGGGCGGAGTTTGGCGGCGTGTAGTCAGTGCGATCCGAGACCAGGTCCTCGAGTTGGCCAGAGAGCCGACGGTCAGATACCTCCATCTGAAGGATCTCACACTCATCATCCTCGGATTCGAGGACGGCTTCAAACCAATATGGGTAGTCTCTCGGGATCAACACGCCTTCATTGGCCCCCAACTCACCGAGCACAACATTGCCTGCCGCCCCACCCGTATAGAACCGCGCTTTGCCGCGCCGTACGAACCAGAAACCGTCGAGGTGGGTATGCGAGTGCATATTGGTTTCGCCACCAGCACGGAGCACTTGGAATGCGAAAATTCCGCGATCGGTGATCGAGAGGATGTCCATCGCCTTGCCACCGGTCAAGACCGGCCGTTCGTAAGTGAACGTCGCGGGTTTGTGTGGTGATTTCTCGATCGATTCAAGCGCCGAGATCCCCTCGGCCACGGCGGATGGTCCGGTCAACCATACGCGATCATCGACAAACTCTTCTGATCCGCTGTCGGAGGCGCCAAATCGGTACGCCTCGAAGAGACCTTTTTCTAGGTCGGGTGTGATTTCGTGACGGAACGCATAGCCGCGGGGAATAACGATTCCCTGTTCAGGACCAAGCTCGCCTATGAGATCGCCGTTCTCGTCAAAGAACGAAACAGTGCCCGTAACCACAAACCAGAACATGTCGCTCGCCGTGTGAACGTGCACGTCACCTGACTCTGCAGTTGGGCAGAGCACAACGCTCATCATTGCAAATGGGGTGCGCGAAAGGAGAAGATCAGTTCGATTCGTGAGAGTTGGAGGCACCTCATAGCCAAAGATGAGGCGCTCTCGATCAGCGCTTACGTCCAGTGACATTGCTTGTCCCCCTCTGATCGCACGATCCAAACTCGTGACCGCGACCAACGTACCACGTTGCCATAATCTCACGCAACAAATATGTAGACTTTTTATGTCTCTCGCTACCTCAGACCTTTGGTCCAAGTCATCTGATAATCGACCTGTAAACACACGAGGCGAAGCCCGGCACCGATGACCGTTTCGATCATCAGCGCCGGGCCTCGTTTCAACAGGGGACCTGTTGTCCTAGCTCTGCTCTACAAGCCTGGGCTCGTTAGCAGTATGCCGTGCTGAATTGCCAGTACTTTCGTGGTGGCAATGTGGGCTTGACGTAGGACTTTGGCAGATACGCGTTGCTGTATGTTGCAGCTATCTGCGTGGGCGTCAACGGTGTCGTGATCAACCCCAGCGCGGCCGCAACTACCGCCGTATGGGTCATGTAGGACTTCGGCTGCGAAGCGTTGCTCACGAGTCCGACGCTCAACTGCGAGAACAGAGTCTTCGTCGAAAAGGCCGGAAAGCAGGTTCTCTCTGTTCTCAGCGCGGACGATCGCGTTGACTTCTGCAGGAGCAGATTGTCGCCCCATGCGATTCCCTTGGCGATCTTCTTCACAATGCCGGGGTTAGCGGCCGCATACGTCGACGTGGTCAGAATGGACGTGTCGAGAGTGTGGTCCAGCGACGGAATGACGCTCATATTGAAGAGGTCGACACCATCACCGTTTGACACAATCTCGCTGTTACCGGGAAACTGGAACAAAGTCGCTGCCACCTGGTTCGCGGCAAGCGCTGAGTCAGTACCAGTCTCGCTCGCGATCGTGACGGGCACCATCCAGTTTCCAGGAAGGCCAAGGTGGTTGAGAAGCGCCTTGTAGTAAATGCCAGCCCCACCTCCGAGGGACTGCAGGGCGACAGGAAGTCCCTTCAAGTCATTAAGGACGGTGGCAACCGGTGTGTTCTTCGTAAGACCGAACTGCCTTGCAACGGCCGTCGAGACGATGAAGTCAATCGCAGGAGCACCATATTCTGTCGCCGCGATCGAGATGACGTTCGCGCCCGCCGCATCGGCTCTTATTGCACCGGTGTAGCCAGTATTGATGAAGTTAAAACTTCCGCTCTGTAGGCCGGCGATGAGCACAGGGCTACCTCCGACGACGACGGGGAGAGAGACATTCAGTCCCTCCTGCTTGAAGTAGCCATACTGCAGTGCTGCCTTCAACGCTGCGGTTTGGACCGAGACAATACTCTCGCCAATCACGACATTCGTCAGTGGTGCCGCACCAGACACGGTAGACGGCAGGACTGACAACATACTGGCTGCGGCAAAAGTGGCTGCAGCAGCAGCGAACACCCTGCCGAAGCGACTGCGCTTCTCTGCGAACATTGATGAACCCCCTAAAACATAGTTAATTACTGAAATGACGTTAAATTCTGTTGGTCGCCGCGAGACTGACCTGCTCTTGAAAGGCATGGTCAACGAGCGGTGGATTGCTGTACGACTGCATCGGAATACCTTGCGCGTATGCGCATTGGTATGCCTGACTGTTAAATCTCCCCTGCAGTTCACCCCCTTGACAGCAACGTGCGCACTCGCCGTCGCTCGCCACTCCTACGCCCAACCACTTGTGGGCTTCTCGAATGTATAGTCTACACACAATTAAAGTACAACAGAAGTTATGTGGAGCGATGGGCCCGATGTGGGAGGAGTACCTGATCATCGACCGCGCCAAGCTTGCGAGGGCTGGCGCGCACTCTGACATAGGAAACGCTGCACGGCACAGAAGAGGCCGACCAATTCTTGGCTGAGCGCGGGAGGACCGACGTGAGTGGCGGGAGCCGAGGTAGCGGTTCAATGCGTCGCTGCACGAGCAATTCCGATAGACAACCCACTTGTGATCTTAGAAAGGTAATTAAACAATGATCGAAACTCCAAACGGCCCCGTCCCCGTAGTAGACGCCGACTCACACCTTCTCGAGCCAGCGGACTTGTGGACTTCTCGGGTGCCGGCGCGCTTCAAGGACAAAGTTCCGCACGTCGAGCTCAACCCCGATACGGGTCATCACCACTGGAGGATCGGAGATAAATGGATCTGGCCGGTCGGATATTTCGGCAACGCCGGTTTCGCCGAGTACCCGCCGCTGTTCCCGTGGGAGTACGAAGACGTTCAGCTGTCGACCTACGATGCCCAAGCACGATTGAAGCGCCTTGACGAGTACGGCGTTGACATCCAGATTCTTTACCCGAACATCATCGGGTTTCAGGCGCCACTCTTCTTTGATCTTGGACCTGAGCTCTCGCTCATGTGTACGCGTGCTTACAACGACTTCGCAATGGAGTGGTGCGCTGCTGATCCACACCGATTGACGCCAATCGCGATGCTCCCGTACTGGGACCTTGAGGCTTCGGTCGCGGAGATGGAACGTTGCGCGGCGCTCGGTTTCCGCGGTGTGCTCTTCTCGAACGTGTTCGAACGCGTCGGGCTGCCCTCATATGTCGACCCCTACTGGGACCCGATCTACGCTCGAGCGCAGGAGCTCGATATGCCGATCAACTTCCACATTGGATTTTCGACCGATGAGGCCTCATCGCTGTTGAGCGCGGACGCGGTCGCCGCTGGAGAGAAGAGGGGCATCGATTCTCGCAGCCAGAAGGCGATGTGGGCTGGGTTGCTCCTACTCAAGTCGTGCGACAAGCTTGGCATCCTGTTGACCAGTGACCTTTGCGCTCGGTTCCCACGTCTGAAACTCGTTTCGATTGAATCAGGGTTCGGCCACATTCCGCTCTTCCTCGAGAGCCTCGACTGGCATTGGAAGTCCTATGGCGTGCCGACCACAGACCTTCTTCCAAGCGAGTACTTCAAGCGTCAGTGTTATGGGACCTTCTGGTTCGAGCGGGGTACGTTGAAGTTGCTCGAGCAGTACGCGGACAACTTCATGTTTTCGACGGACTACCCACACGGCACGAGCGCATCGCCTGGTCCGTGCTCTCCGGCAGTATTCGCAGACACCTACATCAAAGAAGCATTCGAGGGAATCCCAACAGATGTGATGACGAAGGCAATCTGGGGAAACGCGAACAGCCTGTACAAGTTCGCGTAGCCAGCAACTCGCATTCGACATTCTCATGGTTGCTCCGCGACAGCGGCATTAACACAGAAACCTCACGTCCCATAGGGTCGTCCCCTAACCCAGGACGGTCCCTGTGGATTCCAGTGATTTACACGAACCCTGCTTACGGCGTCTCGACAGCTGTCAACGTCTCTGGACGCCTCCAATGATTTGCAGAGCCCTCGGCGGCCCGACCTTAATCATGTATTCCCGGTTCGGTCCCGAACTTTTATCGCCGCCCCTTTGCAAGTGTCCGACGAGCGTCGTAGTGGAATCGAGAAGTGGCCTCAGTGTTGCTCAGCAGATCTGCAACCGTGCGGTAGGAGACGTCCGCGTGCACCTTCAGCAGTGGCGGATGAGGTGGGATTCGAACCCACGGAAGCCTTGCGACCTCAACGGTTTTCGAGACCGTCCGATTCGTCCACTCTCGCACTCATCCGTCCACGAGGTTAGTGGATCGGATGCAGCCTCTTCGGTGCCGGTTATCGAGAGCTCTATCTTCGAAGTTTGGAAAAGAAAGCTTGAAGTTCCCCGCCGCACTCTTGCTCGAGCACCCCGCCAGTCACCGTGAGTTCGTGGTTGAGTCGTGGATCTGAGCACAGGTTGTACAGAGAGCCGACTGAGCCAGCTTTGGGATCAAAGGCACCAAACACCACCCGATCCACCCGCGCATTGACGAGTGCACCAGCACACATGGGGCAAGGCTCAAGAGTGACGACCAACGTACAGCCCCCAAGGCGCCAAGATCCGACTGACTTTGCAGCGAGGCGGAGCGCCGTGATCTCGGCGTGAGCGCAGGGGTCGCCAGCAAGTTCGCGCTCATTGTGTGCGCGCGCGATTACCTCACCGTTTTTAAGTACGATCGCTCCGATCGGGACATCCCCATGGAGGACTGCAGATCTTGCCTCTTCGAGTGCAAGCAGCATCGCCTGGTCATCGTTCAACACCACTTGCCCTCCTCGTCTTCGCTGCCCATTGGCCTCATGAGCAGTCCGCTCAAGGTGAAATCAGCGCAGTTGGATGCTCGTTAGAGCGTCCGTGGCGGATGCGGTGGGATTTGAACCCACGGAAGGTTTC
>CAIVND010000233.1 GCA_903907185.1 uncultured Acidimicrobiaceae bacterium | reverse complement strand
GGCCTCTCAAAAACAACTGATGCGATCAGTTGCTTGGGCCGGGCGCTTTGCGCCTGCGCAAATGATTTGCCGCGCCATTCAGCAATCGGGGAATCCCACCAATGTATAAGGGCACACCGGTAATTGACGTTCATGGTCACATATCGACGCCTCCGCATTTCCGTGCCCACGCCTACAATCTCTTAGCTCTTCGCACGCCCGGAGAAGGCGAGGTGCCCATCCCTGAAGCCGCGATGAAGCAAGGGCTTGAACGTCACCTCAGGATGCTCGACGAACGGAATGTCGATGTTCAGCTGATCTCACCGAGGCCCGTGGGCATGATGCATTGGGAGCGGCCATTCATCGTCGAGGCGTGGACGACCACAACCAATAATGTCATCGCGCAGCAGTGCAAATTGTATCCAAAACGCTTTGTCGGAATCGGACAACTTCCACAGACGCCCGATCTCAATATCAGCTCCTGCGTTCGGGAGCTGGCCCACTGCATCAAGGATTTGGGCTTCGTGGGGGCCATTCTGAACCCGGATCCCGGCGGCGATCGCCAGGCACCCGGACTCAATTGCGAGGAATGGTTTCCAATCTATGAAAAAGCGGAAGAGTTGAACGCAACGTTGATCGTGCACCCATCTTTGACGCGCGATACGCGCCTCGAAATTATTCCGCATGCCTATCAGTACAACAACATGACGGAAGAGACGTTGGCCACAATGCTGCTCGAGCGCGGTGGTGTTTTTGAGCGCTTTCCCAATCTTCGGATCGTTGTGTGCCACTGTGGTGGTTGTCTGCGGCGGATCATCGAAGCCGGGGACGTCTTTGACGCAACCAAACCGATTACCGATAAGGGGAATGTTTGTGAACCGAGCGGCGAAGCCGCTGGTGGGCAGGTTGGAGCGAGCAATAAGGAAATTCCTGAGCGCTTAGATCTCAGCAGAAATCTATTCTTTGACACGTGCGCCTACGACCCGTGGTTTTTATCCGCGGCCATACGTCAACGCGGACCGAAACAGATGGTTTTTGGGACAGAAGCCCCCGGCGCTGGATCGGCAACGCGAAATCCCCAAACAGGCAAGCCCGCGGATGACGTGCTCGCGACGCTGAACTCACTCGAGTTCCTGACTGAAGCTGAAACGCTGGCCATGGTTCACCATAATCCCCGACGCGTGTTTCCATTGATCGAAAAGCTTGGCTTGTTCTAACACGCGGTAATCCATGGCTAAGATCACTCTCGGGTTGGGAACAGCCCATGGCCCTCAGCTTACGATCTCACCGGATCAGTGGTATTTGCGCGTCCAAGCGGACCGACAAAACAAGAACCACTGGTTTCAAGGTAAGAAATACATCTTCGACGAGCTGGTGGAGCTGCGCGGCGCAAAAACATTCGAGAAGTTCATTACCGCTGAAGCGCGGCAAAATCACTTCCAGCGCTGTCAAATTGCGTTACGCAAAACGATGGCTGCCTATGAGCAGGCGAAGCCTGACATCGCGATTATTTTCGGCAACGATCAATTCGAAATTTTTCGTGACATCAATATTCCGGCCCTCGCCATTTTCTGCGGGGATACGTTTCTCAATATTCCTAAAACCGAGGAACAACTTGCAAAGCTGCCTCCAGGTATTGCTCCAGCGGAGAAGAGCTACTGTCCTCGTGAGGTGGCGCATTGTCCTGGCCATCCAGAATTGGCTAAGCACCTCATTGCCTCTCTCGTCGGGGAAGGATTTGACCTGGCGCAATCTAATGCGATTCCAGTCGGGCCTAATGATAGCTGTTCCATCCCTCATGCATACGGATTCATTTATCATACCGTCATGAGTGATCAGCTCATTCCGAGCGTCCCTGTATTTATCAACACTCATAATCCGCCAAACCGCCCAACGGCTGCTCGTTGCATCGAGTTTGGACGAGCATTGGCGCGCGCGGTACAAAACTGGCCGTCAAATCTATCAGTAGCCTTGATCGCGTCAGGTGGGTGGACCCACTACGTCATAGATGAAGACTTCGATCGCATGATTCTGGATGCGATGATGACGTCGAACACAGATAAACTGCGACGCATTGATGAGGCGATGTTTGAATCCGGTGGCACGGCTGAAATCAAGAATTGGCTTCCGGTATATGGAGCTATGACGGAAACGGGATTGGCTATGAACTTGATCGACTATGTCCCCTGCTATCGCTCTGAAGCCGGCACAGGTAACGCGATGGCGTTTGCTAACTGGTTGTGAAATCGCCAAAGAGACCGGCGTTTCTCAGGAATTCGGCCAGTTAGCTTAGTTGCTATTGACAGAACGATTTCGCTATAATCAAATTCTAAAAAATAAGAATAAATCAATATCGCGTCCGTCAGCTGTGGCGGGCGATCATGGAATGAAGATGGACAAAATTTCGTTTCCGTATCGCTCGGCGATGCACCTCACCCTTTTGCATGTGGTTGCGGAGTCTGGTGCTTGGGAAAAACACGGCCTAAACGTTGAATACGACCGCCCCATTTCGAAGGCTGATGCACATAAGAGCATCGCGAGCGGCGAAATCGAATTTGTGAGCGGTAGCCACGTATCTACCTACGGGCATCGTGCGCGAGGCGATAAGTGGGTTTATCTCGGACAAACGGTAAACGCAGTACGTCCTAAGCTGGCGGTGCTACCAGACTCGGGAATTCAAGGCATTCCGGATCTGCGTGGGCGCAAGATTGGTACCCAAGGAGCGCACCCGGGCCTCAACGACTGGCTTTACCTTAAACAACGCGGTCTCGATGTCGATCGAGACGCCGTCGAGCTCATCAATCGCAGCTCGTTACGTGATCGTGCTGGCCTGGCAAAGCCAAAGTCGGCCGGGGAGAAGCCCAACAAGCATGAGCCATTGTGGCAGTGGGTTATCGATAAGAAAGTTGACGCAGTCTTCCTGGTCGAGCCTCCGGACAACCTTTTTGCAGAGGAAGCGGGCCTCAAGATCATTGATCTCGAGCCAATGCCGATGATCTGGTTCACCACAATCTCTTCGAGCCTACCGTTTGTGGAAAAGAATCCCGATCTCGTGCAGAGATTCCTCAAAGGGCTAATCGAGGGAATCCATTTCTTTAAGACCCAACCTGAGAGAAGCATCTCGATTATCGAAAGCCGGATGACCGAGCAGGGGCCACTGAATCGTGCCAAAGAAATTGGTCCCGGTGATCCCGACGACCGACCCCTGCGGACTCTGCGTCAAGTCCGAGGGGTTCAGCCACGTGAAGACCGCCCCAGAAGTGAGCGGGGTATCCTTGACGAGCCCGGAGTACGAAACTTTCGACATTT
>CAIVND010000232.1 GCA_903907185.1 uncultured Acidimicrobiaceae bacterium | reverse complement strand
GGCATCGCAACCGGCATCGCCGTCTATGGCTCGATCTTTACCTCGCAACTCGCCAGTCACCTCACTCAGCACCTCGCTGGGACACCTCAGCTTACGGGCAAGGCGGGGGCGGTCGAGGGTGCCATTCAACAGGGAACGGTCGCAGGGCTTATTGGCCACACGGCGCCAGTTGCCCGAGAGGCGCTCGCCTCTGCCATGCACGCCAGCTTCGCGAGCTCACTCAACGTCTTGTTCATGGCGAGTGCCGCACTCGCACTGATCGGGGCCGTGTTTTCAACTTCACTCATCCGCGGCAAAGACTTTGTCGCCTTCCAACCACCGACGGTTCCAGCCATGACAGCAGATACCGGTGCATCTGTCTCCTGATCATGACGTTCATGGTGTTTGGGGACTGACTTAGTGACCCTTCACCGCTCGGTCAAGTGACTTGATCTGTGCGGCACTCAGCCGGAGATTCGCAGCCACACAGTTCTCCTCGAGGTGCTGAACCGATGAGGTCCCAGGGATCGGCAACACCACAGGGGAGATCGCGAGCAGCCAAGCGAGCGCTACCTGAGCAGGAGTCGCACCGGTCTCGGCAACGACGGCGTCGAGTGGACGACCAACCTTGCTGAGATCTCCGGTCGCGACCGGAAAGTACGGAATAAAGCCAATCCCCTCGGCTGCGCAGTACTCGAACTCCTTCTCGGATGATCGGTCGGCGAGATTGAAGAGATTTTGCACGGTTGCGATCGGTACCACTGCGCGTGCCGCTTTGATCTCGCTAACCGAGACGTTCGAGAGACCAACGGCACGGACCTTTCCCTCATCGACGAGCGCCTTCAACAGTCCAAACTGCTCTTCGGCAGGAACCTTCGGATCGATCCGGTGGAGCTGGAACAGATCGAGCTGGTCCTGTCCAAGACGACGCAGACTCATCTCGCACTCCTGGCGCAGGTACTCAGGCCTTCCCATCGGGTGCCATCCGCCAGGACCTGTCCGGACGAGGCCTGCCTTTGTCGCAACAACCAGGTCATCGGGGTAGGGATGAAGTGCCTCGCGGATGAGTTCCTCACTCACGTAGGGACCATAGGAGTCTGCGGTGTCGATGAAGTTGATGCCGAGTTCAATCGCTCGGCGTAGGACACGGATTGCTTCGTCGTGATCAGCTGGTGGCCCCCATACTCCCGGGCCAGTAATTCGCATGGCACCGAAACCAAGACGGCGAACCGTCATATCGGCGATGGTGAACTCCGTACTCACTGGGGCTAGCTGTTTAGTAGAAGAGCGAGTGAATTTGAACATTTGAACTCTTTTCGTAGGGCTATGCGAGTGAAACATGTTTGACGTGCAGATGGTTTGTTCAATTTGGATCTTGTCAAGCAACCAGGCCCAAGGCTACCGAGCTCGAGCGCCAACTCTGCGGGTCCGTGTGTATTTCCTTCGGTGCACCGCGTCTTCGACAGCAACCGTGATCATGCGGGATCTGTCGACGACGATGATTGGCGTGCGATGCCGCCCGGAGCGACTTTTCTCAAGGGGAGGCAATCGAGTTAGCCTGCGATGATGTTGAAGATCACCCACCTCCTTC
>CAIVND010000231.1 GCA_903907185.1 uncultured Acidimicrobiaceae bacterium | reverse complement strand
CTTACATACATCGAAGTGTTACACCTCCTGCGAATGGCCAAATAATTGCGGCTGGTGGCGAAGACGTCTTAAGTTGTGAGATCCAAACCTTCGCAGCCGAAATCATGTGATACGAGTCGGTGTCAACTCTCTGGTGAGTCGACCGCGACTTGGGGGATCGCCAGCTCGAAGATCGTTCCTCCCACCGAATCTCTCGGTGAAACGACCATGATGATTCCTCCCAGAGCCTCGGTCAGCTCCGCCACAATTGCCAGACCAAGTCCCGTCCCAATCTTTCGGTCACTTGTCCGATCAACCGTGAAGAGTCGCTTGAAGACATGAGCTTGGTCCTCCGGGTCGATTCCGGTACCGTCATCGCCGACGCTCACTAACAGTTCGCTGTTTGGACCTCGTCGAATCTTGACATCGACGCGAGTCTTTGCATATTTGATTGCATTCTCAACGAGGTTTGAGATGATCTGGCTGAGTCGGTCCGCGTCCGTCTCGCCGACGAGCCGGACGTCGTCGGTTTCAACATCAAGGATGACATTGCACTCTTCGCAGGCATAGCGAAGCGCCTCCACTGCACTTTGAGCTGTGGCGATGAGATCACAGCTTGCAATGATGAAGGTGAATTGATGCACGGATAGTCGCGCCATGGCCAAGAGGTCCTCAATTAAGCGCGTCAATCGATCCGCCTCTTGTACTACTACCTGGGCTGCTGCGGAAGGTGAAGGGAGCTGCCCTTCGGCAATCGCTTCGGCATAACCTCGGATCGAGGTCAGCGGCGTGCGAAGTTCGTGGCTGATTGAGAGAAGAAATCCACGTTCGGCCTCTCGCGATCTACCAAGATCAGCTGCCATCAAGTTGAGTGAATCGCGAAGTTCGACGAGCTCGGGATATCCGCGTCCTGGCAGCGTCATGCGGGCGCTGAAATCTCCTGTCGCGATCTGCTGAGCTGCTCGTGCGGCCGCTTTAACGTGGCGTGAGATCCGCCTCGAGATTTCAATTGAAAATGCTGCAGCCACCAGAAGAGAGAGCAGCCCGGCAAGGGCAAAGTAGGGAACATTTGCCACAGAAAAATGCTCTTTACTCTCAAAAATCAGCGCCACTGTCGTGCTCGGTGTGCCTCGGTCTAGTCCAGTGTTGAGAAGAAATACGCCAGCAAACGCAATGTGATTGTGTGCACCGTAGATCACCTGTCCTTTGACAAGAGCTTTTCCATCGATGTATTGAAGCGGAATATTTGGAGGGGGTTTGGAGATGACTGTCCCCTTGGGATTGATCACAATCGTGGAGGCGCTGTCGATACCGGCGACAGATTGAATAAACGAAAGTTCCGCGGGGGTGATTAGGCCCGTGTGTTTCTTAATCGCCTGCGCTTGATTCAATACTGTCTTTTGCGCATTGATGCTTGCCGCGTGGCGCACAAGAAGAAGGCTTGCAGCGCTTGTAATGAGGAGCGCAAGTGCGAGCATCGCAACAAACGCAAAGGTGATTCGTGCTCGCATCTTGTTATCTAAAAGGTTCTGGTGTTAGTCGCATCGGTAGCCGACACCCCATACCGTTGTCAGGGGGAAGGCATCACCGAGCTTTCGGCGAAGCTGCCGAACGTGAACGTCCACAGTGCGATCGTCTCCAAACCATCCTCTTCCCCAAACTCCATCGAGGAGCTGCCGGCGACTGTGAACGATGCCGGCGTGGGTGAGAAAAAACTCAAGGAGATCAAACTCGCGAGCGGTAAGCACGACGAGCTCGCCATCCATCGTGAGTTCCCTCCTCATCGGATCGAGCGATAACGTCCCGTTCGATCGGATCTCACCAGACTCGTCGCGTAGCCCGTCGGTTCGACGAAGAATGGTCTTTACGCGTGCGACCAACTCCCGAGGAGAGAACGGCTTGGTGACATAGTCATCGGCCCCAAGCTCTAAGCCAAAGATTCGGTCAGCTTCATCACCCCGAGCGGTGATAACGATGATCGGTACCGAGTCCTTCTTGCGGATCTGCCGACAGGCCTCTAGGCCATCGATCTGGCCAGGTAAGCCAATATCCATAAGAACGAGAAGGGGACGTTCGTTGGCGATCAGGTCCATGCCAGTACGCGCCTCTTTGGCGAGCAGTACCCGAAATCCGGCGTTGACAAGATAGAGATTCACGAGCTCCGCGATATTTTCGTCGTCCTCAATAACAACGATGGTGCCGAGCGATTCTTTGATGCCTGCAGGAATCACTTCGTCGGACATTTCTTCCACAGGTTCAGTCACCCCACTATCGTCGCGCACGCCGTCTGTCTAAGGCGACAATGTGTAGCTACTCGGTTCATGGGCCCTAGTTGCGTGAGGAATTTCTTCACTGAACAGTACAATCGGTTGATGGCAACTTATCTCGACGAGATTTTGGCGCACCACCGACGTCTCGATTTGGAACGGACGGTTGACCTTGGTGAACTCAGGGATCTGGCGGTAAATACCGCCCCGCCCCGTGATTTTACGGGTGCGCTACTCGAGGGTTCGATGCGCAACGGAGTTGCAGTGATCTCCGAGATCAAGCGCCGGTCACCCTCTAAGGGGGAGCTTGCACCTCGACTAGATCCCGCCAAGTTGGCAAGTGTTTATCTCGAGGCCGGGGCACACTGTCTTTCCGTTCTCACAGACGCAGAGTTTTTTGGTGGCTCTCAAGAAGATCTACTCGCTGCGCGGACGTCGGTTTCCATCCCTACCCTTCGCAAGGACTTCACTATCTCGATCGCGGATATCTATGACGCTCGGATTATGTTGGCTGACGCTATCTTGCTGATCGTCGCTGCGCTAAGTGACGAAGAACTTTTGGAATTTCACCAAGTTGCTCAAGAGCTTGGAATGGCAGCACTCGTGGAAATCCATGATGAAAATGAGTTGGAACGGGCACTTGGGATTGGAGCAACGATCATCGGTGTCAATCAACGTGATCTCCGCACCTTTTCGGTCGACGGAGATCGGGCGAGACGGGTTGGGGCAAAGATTCCCTCTGGAATTGTCCGGGTGGCCGAGTCAGGAATCTCTACGTCAGCCGATGTCCTCTCACTGCGTGAGGCCGGTTTTGACGCCATCTTGGTCGGCGAAGCATTAGTTACCGCCTCTGATCCTTTAGTGGCGCTACGCAGATTGCTTGGCGATCCTGAGGCTGCAGATGGAAGGATGGGCTGATGTTCATCAAAATCTGCGGAATTACCAACGAGGAGGAAGCGCTCCTCTCGGTCGCGATGGGTGCCGATGCTGTGGGGTTCATCTTCGCACCCTCTCCCCGTCAGGTCGCTACTGGAGCAGTCGCGCAGATCACCTCGCGGCTTCCGGGCGAGATCATCAGTGTTGGGGTCTTTCGTGATTCGCTTCCCGAACGGGTAGTCGACCTGGTGACATTGTCTGGGGTTAAGGGAGTCCAACTGCACGGCAGTGAGAGACCCGAAGATGCTGCGTTTATCCGCCCCCATGTCCACTTTTTGGTCAAGGCGTTTAGTGCTGGTTCACCAATGCTTGAGCGGGCAGGGGAGTATGCCGCTGATGCTCTGCTCGTTGATTCTCCTCGGCCCGGTTCAGGGCAAGTCTTCGATTGGGCGACTCTTGGGTCCATTCCGCGTACCGATCGCCTGATCTTGGCAGGTGGTCTGACGCCGGAAAATGTGGGGGAGGCGATCGCTCAAGTTAGACCATGGGGGGTTGACGTGAACTCTGGCGTAGAGAGTTCGCCCGGTCACAAAGATCCGCGCAAGTTGCGTGCATTCATTCAAGCGGTGCGTGAGGCGGAGGAGAAGTTGACAGACGCGGCTAATGACTTCCCGCCAAATGCGGGTAGCCCTCTTTACAACTGGCAGAACGAACGGTGAGCGATATCTCGAGATTTATGGAGCCCCCAACTGAGAGTGGTCGATTTGGTGATTTTGGAGGACGTTTCGTTCCGGAGAGTTTGGTGCCCGCCTGTCTCGAACTCGAGCAGGCATTTAACGTGGCGTGGAATGATCCTTCGTTTCGACATGAACTCGATGATCTACTGAAGCACTACGCAGGTCGCCCAACTCCGGTCACTGAGTGCCGACAGTTGTCAGATCAGCTAGGGATACGGCTTCTGCTCAAGCGAGAAGATCTCAACCACACCGGTTCCCACAAGATCAATAACGTCCTTGGACAAGCTTTGCTTGCAAAGCGTATGGGTAAACGACGATTTATCGCCGAAACCGGTGCCGGTCAACACGGAGTTGCCTCAGCGACTGCAGCTGCTCTGCTCGGACTCGAGTGCGTGGTTTATATGGGTGAGGTAGACGTCAAACGGCAAGAATTGAATGTCTTTCGAATGAAGTTGCTTGGTGCGGAGGTCATCTCCGTAACTTCGGGAGCACGAACCTTGAAGGATGCCATTAACGATGCACTCCGTGATTGGGTGGCCTCAGTTGAATCGACCTATTACTGCATCGGATCAGTAGTAGGTCCACACCCGTATCCCTTTATGGTCAGGCAGTTTCAAAGAGTTATAGGCGATGAAGCGCGAGTCCAGTGTCAGGAATATTTGAATGGAGAGGACCCGGACATTGTTGTTGCGTGCGTGGGGGGTGGATCGAACGCCGCAGGGACCTTTGCGGGATTTGCTGATGCTCGCTCACGTCTTGTCGGGGTAGAGCCCTCGGGCGGTGCTGCAAATGGCAAAGGTGTGGCGGGCATCGTTCATGGGATGCGTTCAAACTTTCTCCAAGACGAGTCAGGACAGATCGAAGAGGCTCATTCAATTTCAGCCGGGCTCGACTATCCAGGGGTAGGACCCGAACATGCCTATCTTGCTGCAATTGGTCGAGCCACCTACGAATCGGTCAATGACGCCGAAGTTCTTCTGGCCTTTCAGCGGCTCTGTGCAACTGAGGGCATCTTGCCCGCCTTAGAGCCAGCCCACGCGCTCGCCTGGATTCTCCGTGCCTGTGAAACGGGTGAGATCCCAAGGGGATCGACAGTGATGATGACCCTTTCGGGCCGGGGCGACAAAGACGTCGCGGAGATCATGGAGATCCTCAATTGAGTGACCGAACTATTGGTCCTCTCGAGCGCCCCCTTCGCGCGGTCCGCGATTCAGGTCGCAAACTCATTGTGCCGTACGTCACAGGAGGCCTTGACGACAATTGGATTGATGTTGTTCACGCGCTGGCAGAGGCGGGTGCCAATGCGATCGAGGTCGGAATTCCCTTCTCGGACCCCGTTATGGACGGTCCAATTATTCAAGCGGCCTCAGTACGCGCCCTTGAACGAGGGACAACACCGCAGTCGGTCATATCAGAACTGGCGGGTCTTGATGTCGGTGTTCCCATCGCAGTGATGACCTATACCAATCTCATTGCCCACGCTGGATACCACCGCATGGCGCAGTCGCTCGCCGCTGCGAACATCGCTGGCGCTATCCTGCCTGATCTCCCACTCGATGAGGCTGCGGAGTGGATGGCTGAAGCATCGGCCGCCACTATTGACGCCGTCCAGCTTGTCGCCCCGACAACTCCTGATGAACGACTTGTTCGTATCTGTGAGGCAAGTAAGGGGTTCGTTTATGCAGTCGGGCTTCTTGGCGTCACAGGTGAAAGGACCGAGGTGGCATCCTCGGCGTTAGTAATCGCTCGCCGATGCCAACTCGTCACTGATCTTCCAGTGCTAGTCGGCGTCGGAGTCTCTAATGCCGAACAGGCAGTGACGATCTGTGAAGAGGCCGATGGCGTCGTTGTTGGCTCTGCCCTCATTCGACGCCTCCTCGATGGAGCAGGCCCAGAGGGCGCAGCCGATTTCATCTCCGAGATTCGTCTAGCCCTTGATCAGCGCTGGCCCGCCGGCGAATAACCCAACCTTGATTGTCCGGTTCATTGCAAGCTGATGGGTCTGCAGTGGTCTGTAGTCTGTAGGGCGTTGTGCATGATCATGCGTTTACTTGTATGATTATGCTATGAAAGCTGGCATCGTTGGAGCATCGGGATATCTCGGGGCGGAGCTACTCCGCCTTCTTGCTGTTCACCCGGATCTCGAGGTAACCACAATTCAGGCGAACTCATCGGCCGGTGAATCTCTAAGTTCGCTCTATCCCGGGCTGACTGGGGGATATGGGCGATCGGAGGTGAGTTCCTTTGACCTGTCGGCGCTCATTGCCTGTGATGTGGTGTTCATCGCCGTGCCGTCGGGCGCTTCCCAACAGATCGTTCCTCAGCTTGTGGGTAAAGTCCCCCTAGTTGTGGACCTGGGAGCAGATTTTCGCCTCCGGGATCCTCGGCTCTATGAGAAATGGTATGGCTTTGTGCATCAAGAGCCTGAGTTGCTCGCCAAGTCGGTGTACGGATTGGTGGAGCAGAATCGGGACGCCTTGAAGGGAGCCTCGTTTATTGCCGCTCCAGGGTGTTATGTGACTGCGGCGTCAATAGTCCTTGCGCCTGCGGTACAACAGGGCCTTATCCACCCCGAAGGCATCATCATCGATGCCGCGAGTGGCACTTCGGGTGCCGGCAAGGAGCCGTTGGCATCGACCCATCACTCACTCGTCAACGAGAATTTTGTTGCCTACGGTGTGACAACCCACCGCCACACTCCCGAGATCGAACAAGCAACGGGATCAAAGGTGCTTTTCACCCCTCACCTGCTGCCAATCACTCGAGGGATCCTGGCGACGATCTACGTGAAACCGACGGAGAGGCTAACTACCGAGAGTGTGCTTACCTTCTATCGAGAGGTTTACGAGGGAGAGCCATTCATTGAGGTAACTGATGGACTGCCGGCAACTCGAGAGACCTACGGATCCAACAACGTGCGTATCGGTGCGAGATATGACGACCGGACTGGAACGCTGATTCTCTTATCTGCACTTGACAATCTCACTAAGGGAGGTGCCGGGCAGGCTTTGCAGGCCGCCAACGTTGCACTTGGTTTAGATGAGACAGCTGGACTACCGAAGGTGGCGCTACTTCCATGAGTGTGACAAAGGCAAAGGGCTTCATCGCCTCAGGTATTGCAAGTGGCATCAAAGGGGGAGGGGCGCTGGATCTTGCTCTTGTTGCAAGCACAACTGGGCCAGTCTCTGCTGCTGCTGTTTTTACTACCAATCTGGCATCTGCCGCACCCGTCCAGCTATCTCGTCGACATCTTGAAGTTACGAGCGGAGTGGCACGAGCGGTGATTTTGAACAGTGGATGTGCGAATGCCGCTACCGGTGCTGCGGGGCTTGCTGACTCGATTGCAACTTGTAGTTCACTTGCTGAGGCTCTCGGGAGCCGTGAAGAGGAGATCCTTGTCTGTTCCACTGGGCTCATCGGATTCGCTCTGCCCGTCGAGAAAATTATCTCCCATGTCGACGAGCTTGTAGCTGCTGCAGGTTCGTCACAGGCAGATGGAGATCTTGCCGCTACCGCGATACTTACCACCGATACCCATGCGAAACAGGTTGTTGTCGAGGGGGATGGTTTTGTCGTCGGAGGGATGGCAAAGGGTGCCGGAATGATCGCACCCAATATGGCAACGATGTTGGTCGTTCTCACCACTGATGCATTGATAAGTCCGGATCAGCTCGCACATGCGCTCCAGTTAGGTGTGGCAGATTCGTTCAATGAATTGATCGTTGATGGGTGCACTTCGACGAACGACACGGTAGTGCTCCTCGCTAGTGGCGAAGCAGGTGAGGTCAACCGCGAACAATTCGAAGATTGCGTTGCCCGTGCCTGTGCAGACCTTGCCTATCAACTCGCTGAAGATGCCGAAGGAACAACTCGAGTGGTCTCGATCACTGTTGAGGGAGCCGTCAGCATTGAGGATGCGAAACGCGCTGGTCGTAAGGCAGCGCTCAGTCTCCTTGTCAAGACCTCCTTCTACGGTGCTGACCCATATTGGGGGCGGATCTTGAGCGAGTTAGGTAGTTCAGGTGCGGCATTTGACCTTGATCGTGTCTCGATCGCCTACGGGGGAATCGCTGTCTGCCGGGGTGGTGTTGGGATCGACCATGATCAAGACGCGGTTGCTACTCATATGAAGCTCGATCATGTCCTTGTGACCTGTGATCTCGGCCTTGGAGACAAGAGCGCAACGATCTTCACCACCGACCTTGGCCACGGCTATATCGACGAAAATATGAGAACCTCATGACCACCTCAACGAAGATCGACTCGGCAACAAGGGCCGACATTCTCGCTGAAGCTATACCCTTTATTCGACGCTTCTCCGGTAAGGCAATTGTTATCAAGTATGGGGGAAACGCTCTCGAGGGTGCTGATGAATCAGCGGCACTGATCTCTTTTGCTCAAGACATCGTCCTGTTGCATTCGGTTGGAATTCTTCCGATTGTCGTGCACGGAGGCGGTCCGCAGATCGGTGGCCTGATGGAACGGTTGGGCAAAGTCCCGGAGTTTCGAGATGGTTTGCGCGTTACGGACTCCGAGACGCTTGATATTGCGAGAATGGTGCTCGTTGGCAAGGTGAATCGAGACATCGTTGGGGCGATCAATGTCCACGGTCCACTCGCCGTAGGCCTATCGGGTGAAGACGCTGGATTTATCACCGCTGAGGCACGAAACCCTCTTCTTGGCTTCGTTGGCGATGTTGCGTCCGTCGATCCGACCTTGATCACGAATCTGATTGCACAGGGACTGGTGCCTGTTGTGGCGACGATCGGCTCAGATGCAACCGGTCAGGCCTACAACATCAACGCGGACACCGTTGCGGGCGCTATCGCAGTGTCGATGGGATGTGAGAAGTTGATATTCCTTACTGATATCGTCGGCATCCTCCGCAATCGAAGTGACATCAATTCGCTTGTAAACCGGTGCAGCGCTGCCCAGCTCGACGAATTGATGGACAACGGTTCCATCGGTGAGGGAATGATCCCGAAGGCAACCGCCTGCGCCACGGCCGTCCGGCATGGTGTCACGAGCGCCCACATTCTCGATGGGAGAATTGCTCACGCAGCACTTCTCGAACTTCTCACTGAGCAGGGAGTGGGCACGATGGTGACCAAATCATGAGTAACTTGATGCCGACCTACCGACCGGCGCCCGTGCAGTTCATATCGGGAAGTGGCTGTCGCCTGACAGACGTAAACGGAAAGTCCTATCTTGACTTTCTCTCCGGAATTGCCGTGACCTCACTGGGACATGCCCATCCCGCAATTCGTGACGCTGTGACCGAACAGGTTGCAAAACTCTTACACGTTTCGAATCTGTTTGAGACCGGGCTCAATGAAGAGGTAGCGGGCACGCTGGATCGACTGATCGGTGACGGAAAGCCAGCCGGCGGCAAAGTGTTTTTTACCAACTCTGGAGCCGAATCAAATGAGTGTGCTCTGAAATTGGCCAGGCGCTATGGCGGGCCAGGGCGCTATGCCGTGGTCTCTGCTTATGGATCCTTTCACGGCCGCACACTCGCGACGCTCCATGCGACGGGCCAACCAACGAAGCACGAACCCTTTGCACCGTTACCGGAAGGTTTTCGTCACGTTGCCTATGGCGACATTTCAGCGCTCGATCACGCGCTCGATGGGTCTGTGGTAGCCGCTGTTCTGCTCGAATGCATCGAGGGCGAGGGCGGGGTTATTCCCGCTCCACCTGGATATCTCAAGGCTGTTCGTAAACTGTGTGATGAGCGCAACATCTTGATGATGCTTGACGAGGTACAGACCGGTTTGGGGCGGACTGGTCGTTGGTTTGCATTTCAGCATGAAGGCATCGTGCCCGACGTCGTTACGATGGCAAAATCATTAGGCAATGGGATGCCAGTTGGTGCCTGCTGGGCAAAGGCGGAGGTCGCTGAGGCTTTCCAAGTTGGTGATCATGGAACAACTTACGGTGGCCAACCGCTTGCGATGTCTGCTGTTCGAGCGACTCTGCAGACGATGATTGAACTCGACACTCCTCGACTTGCCACTCGGCAGGGCGCCTATCTGCGCGCAGCGGTCGAAGGTCTTTCCGGCGTCTCCTCGGTTCGAGGTGCTGGTTTACTCCTCGGCGCGGTTCTTGAGGAGGGCATCGATGCTGCTGCAGTGGTAAATCATGCACTTGGTCTCGGCCTTGTCTTGAACTCACCAGTGCCCGGGGTGATCCGGCTGGTGCCGCCACTGATCGTGACGCAAGACGAATGTGACGAGGCAGTCAAGATTCTTGGCGAGGCAATCCAATCGGTGAAGACCCAAGAGAGCAGAGCAACGTCATGAGACGAAATATCTTGTCAATGGCTGACCTTGAGACGAGTGACATCGTCTCGATCTTGGATGCTGCAGAGCGCGAACGGCTTCCTCGGGTTCTTGAGGGCAAGGGAGCAGCACTGATCTTTGAACATCCAAGCGCGAGGACTCGAAATGCAGCAGAGATGGCAGTTTTCCGACTTGGTGGTCATCCAATCTCCATTCGTGGCGACGAGATTGGAATCGATCGACGAGAGAGCGCAGAAGACATCGCACTCACTCTCGCCAGCTATCACTCGGTGATTGGCGCTCGGGTCACCGATCATCAGACCCTCGTCCGCATGGCGGAAGCGCTCGAAGGGGCAGGGAGCAGAGTACCGGTGATCAACCTGCTCTCAAATGTTGAACACCCATCGCAAGCTCTCGCCGACCTTCTGACGATAAGACAGCATTTTGGAGAGTTGAAAGGCCGAAAGGTCGCGTTCATCGGTGATGCGAATAACGTCGCACTCTCGCTTGCGATTGGATGTGCACTTGTCGGTGCATCCTTTTCTTTGGCTGCACCGAAAGGTTTTTGGTTTGGAGAGGTAGCGCTCGGTACGTTACGGTCCAGCGGTGGCGAGTTTATCCAGACCGAGGATGTGATCTCGGTTGCATCGGGCGCAGATGTCCTCTATAGCGACGTGTGGGTTTCGATGGGCGAAGAGGAAGAAGGCGCATCGAAACGGGCAGCATTCTCTGGGTTTTCCATCGATGATTCACTTCTTGAGCATGCCCGCGAAGACGCAATTGTCATGCACTGTCTACCCGCACATCGAGGTGAAGAGGTCTCTGCCTCAGTGATCGATGGCCCACGTTCGATGATCTGGTTGCAGGCGCGAAATCGGATGTTTTCACTTATCGGGCTCATTTCCGTACTGCTCGAAGAAGATGGATCATCATGAGTCGAACCCCAAAGACCCGACGTCAACATGTCATTGTTGGGCTCCTTGAGGCAAACACTGTGACCAGCCAGCCGCAGCTGCTTGAACTACTTGCCAAAGATGGCGTTGAGGCCACACAGGCGACGGTCTCTCGGGATCTTGAGGATCTTGGAGCGGTCCGCGTCCGAATACCCGGTGTCGAGGGTCAGGTCTATGCGATCGCTGAACAGCCGACGAACCAGGTCGCTCCAGTTGAACATCTCAGGCGTGTGTTGGGAGAGTGGGTTGTTGAACTCGGCGTCTCAGGCAACCTCGTGATGTTGCGAACTCCTCCAGGATCTGCACACGTCGTCGCATCTGCGCTCGATCGCACAAGATTAGATGGGATGCTCGGCACCGTCGCAGGTGATGACACCGTGCTCGTTGTTGCTGACCGTCCAGATGGTGGCGAACTGCTTGCCGAACGGATTCGCGAACTCTCGGAACGGTAAAAGCGAGCGAGATGCAGTTGAGTTTGAAATTGATCTTTATCTACAAGGAAGAGGGAAAAACATCGTGGCAAAACGCGTAGTGCTTGCGTATTCGGGTGGACTCGACACCTCTGTTGCCGTTCATTGGTTGCAGAAGGAGCGCGGCCTCGAGGTGGTCGCCGTTGCCTGCGATGTTGGTCAGGGTGGCGACTTTGACGCAATCCGAGAACGTGCACTCGCGGCAGGTGCGATCGATGCCGTGGTAATCGATGCTCGCGAAGAGCTTGCACGCGATTTCGTAATTCCGGCGCTTCAGGCAAATGCAATGTACGAGGGCCGGTATCCACTCGTTTCTGCACTCTCTCGTCCCGTGATCGTTCGTCACCTGGTCGAGCAAGCACGGATCTACGGAGCAGACGGCGTTGCTCATGGGTGCACCGGCAAGGGAAATGATCAGGTTCGCTTTGAGGTTGGCACGCGTGCGCTTGGACCCGATCTTGAGATCGTCGCCCCGGTGCGCGACTGGGGTATGACAAGAGAGGAGACGATCGACTACGCGGAACGCGAAAGTCTTCCAATTACGGCTACTCGGGATCGTATCTATTCGATCGACGAAAACCTTTGGGGTCGTGCAATTGAGTGCGGAGTTATCGAAGATCCTTGGGAGTCGCCGCCTCTTGATGTTTATACCCTCACGAACGAGACGGCTACTGAACCGGTCGAGGTCACGATCTCGTTTGTCGCTGGTGTGCCGATCGCCCTCAATGGCGCAAATTTGGATTTGGTCCAATTAATCGCGCAGCTCGACAAGATCGCAGGAGCCTGTGGATTCGGTCGAATTGACATTGTCGAAAACCGACGTGTGGGCATCAAAAGCCGTGAGGTCTATGAAAGCCCAGCAGCTCTCGCGCTCATCATGGCGCACCACGACCTTGAGGCACTCTGTCTGGAGCGTGACGTCATGCATGAAAAGGCCCGTCTGGAGCCGCGATTTGCGGATCTCATATATGACGGTATGTGGTACTCGCCCCTTCGGCAGGCGATCTCTGCATTTGTTGCAGAGACACAGCATCACGTTACGGGCGACGTTCGACTTCGCTTCAGCCCTGGAGGTGGTGCCGTAGTTGCCGGGCGACGTAGTCCGTTCGCACTCTATGACTATGGTCTCGCAACTTATGATGCGGCCGATACCTTCCGTCACCAAGATGCGGAGGGATACGTGCGTATCTATGGACTGGGCATAACAACCTGGGCGAGCCGCCAGTCTGACGCTGATGTAGGGCTGTCGAAATGACACTTTGGTCGGGAAGACTAGGAAGTTCTCCCGCCGAATCCATGATGGACTACACCCAGAGTATTCATTTTGATCGTCGATTGGCACCCTATGACGTCGATGCCTCTATCGCCCATGTCCATGGTCTTGGAAGTGCGAAGGTCCTCCCATCCGATGAAGTTGAGATTCTCGTCGCGGCATTGAATATCGTGCGCAGTGAGATAGACGACTCTGAGTTCAAACTTGTCGCAAGCGATGAAGACATCCACACTGCGATCGAGCGGCGGGTCACAGAGATCGCGGGAGAGGTGGGTGCCAAGGTACATACCGGACGGTCACGCAACGATCAAGTTGCCACCGCACTTCGCCTTTACGCTCGCGACGCGAGCAAAAAGGTCATCTCGGGCCTCATCGGGCTTCAAGAGGTTTTGGAACTTCGTGCGACCGAGGCGGGCGAGAGCTATCTGCCCGGTTACACCCATCTTCAACGTGCCCAGCCGGTATTGCTCTCCCACAATCTGTTAGCGCATGGCTGGGCGCTGAGTCGCGATGTGGACCGGATGATTGCGACGACGATTCGGCTAAATGTTTCGCCACTTGGTGCGGGTGCACTTGGTGGCTCATCGTTACCGCTCGAGCCTGAAGTGGTTGCGAGGGAGTTGGGCTTTTCGTCTCGATTCCACAACTCGCTCGATGCTGTGAGTGACCGCGATTTTGTCGCGGAACTTCTTTTCAATCTCGCTCTACTTGGCGTGCACCTCTCACGCATTGGCGAGGAGATTGTGATCTTTTCTACGGAAGAGTTCGGTTTCTACCAGTTAGCTGATAACTGGTCGACGGGTAGCTCGATGCTTCCTCAAAAAAAGAACCCTGACATCGCTGAGCTCGCTAGGGGCAAAGCTGGCCGACTGATCGGGCACCTCGCTGGATTTCTCGCAACTTTGAAATCGTTGCCGTTGGCCTACAACCGTGATCTCCAAGAGGACAAGGAGCCGTTGTTCGATGCGATCGATCAGACTCTTGGTGCTCTTTCGGCCATGAGTGGTCTAATCAGCTCTTTGACCTTTGATACTGCGAGAATGGCTATCGCTGGTGATGGCGAGACCTTGATGGCGATTGACCTCGCAGAGTTCCTCGTCGGT
>CAIVND010000230.1 GCA_903907185.1 uncultured Acidimicrobiaceae bacterium | reverse complement strand
GAGTCCCTCCTGCCCTGCTCACCACCTATGTAAAGGTATTTCGTGAATCGAGAACAGCGGCGTCTCCTGCAGCGTCAGGGGCAATTGAACGAGCAGGGCGAACAGGTGCCGAGTCGTACCTCTGCACGCCAACCCACGCGTCGCGCTCCAGAGGCGAAGCGCGCTAGTTTGGTGTCTCGTTTTGTGACCTATCTCAAAGAGGTCAAAATTGAACTTGGCAAAGTTCTTTGGCCGAAGCGATCAGATGTCGTCAGATATTCGAGCGTGGTGCTTACCACGTTGGTTTTGCTTTCGCTGCTGATCTTTGCTCTCAACCTTGTCTTTGGTAAGGGAGTCTCCTTCCTGTTCAAGTAGGCAAGTGGGAGATGGTTGGGTTTTTGAAGTTTTTGGAAGTGCAGGCGATCAAGATGGCCAGGGATGGCCAAGAAAGTTATGGCGATGACGGATATTGATCACGACGACGAGTTAGCAGCTGCTGAACTCGACCTTGCCTCCGACGAGGCGCCCGTTGTCGCGTCCGATGAGGAGATTGTCGAGGACGACGAGGATTTCGAAGTCCGTCCGCTCAGCGCGTACGACCGACCGGGCTCTTGGTATGTAATTCACTCCTATGCAGGATATGAGAACAAGGTGAAATCCAACCTTGAGAGCCGCATTGTGTCGCTGAACATGGAGGACTACATCTTCGAGGTTGTCATCCCCATGGAAGATGTCGTTGAGTTCAAGGGCGGCAAGCGAGTCACCGTGTCAAAGAAGGTCTTCCCGGGCTACGTTCTGTGCCGAGCAGATCTCACTGAAGATGCATGGGCGATCGTTCGTCAGACACCTGGCGTGACGGGATTTGTCGGCCCAGGAACCAAGCCATCGCCGCTGTCTCGCTCCGAGGTCGACGCCATTTTGGTCCCGATCGTCGAAGGCCACGAGGGTCCAGCTCCCAAGCCGCAACGTCGTCCGCGCCTTGAGCACGAGATTGGCGAGACCGTTCGAGTCAAAGAGGGTCCATTCGCAGACTTCACGGGGAACATCGCGGAGATCAACGAAGACCAGCTCAAGCTCAAGGTACTCGTGAACATCTTTGGCCGAGAGACTCCCGTTGAGCTTGACTTCAGCCAAGTTGCAAAGCTGTAACCACCTAGTTCCGATTGATTTAAGAGAGACGAGAGCACCATGGCACGTAGACGGGTAACCGCCATCGTAAAGATTCAACTCCCCGCTGGGGGAGCAACTCCCGCGCCTCCAGTTGGTACCGCACTTGGACCACACGGTGTGCAGACGATGGAGTTCTGTAAGCAGTACAACGCGGCCACAGAGAGCATGCGTGGGTCGATCATCCCGGTCGAGATCACCATCTATGAGGACCGGAGCTTTACCTTCGTCCTTAAGACCTCGCCTGCTCCGGTGCTCATCCGGGAAGCTGCCGGAGTTGAAAAGGGAGCAAAGGCATCGGGCCGCGAGACGGTGGGTTCGATCACCGATGAGCAGCTCGAAGAGATTGCAAAGATCAAGATGCCTGACCTGAATGCCAACGATATTGAGGCTGCCAAGCTTCAGATTGAGGGAACTGCCCGCTCAATGGGTATCACTGTAAACCGCTGAAGAGATCGATAAGGAACTAGAGGAGCACAAGATGGCCAAGGGCAAGCGTTATATCGACGCACTGAAGCGATTGAATCGCGAGGAACTTTATGCGTTGACTGAGGCGGTCGACATCGTCAAGGAGAACGCGACAGCCAAATTCGACGAGACCATCGAGCTGGCAATCCGGCTCGGCGTCGATCCCCGACGTGCCGATCAGATCGTGCGTGGGTCGCTATCGCTTCCTGCTGGCACCGGTCGCACCTCCCGTGTTGCCGTCTTTGCGGCTGGAGACAATGCGACTGCGGCGCGTGCGGCTGGAGCCGACGTTGTTGGCTCGGATGATCTTGTTGCTCGCATCGAAAATGAGGGTTTTTTAGATTTCGATGTTGCTATCGCGACACCTGATCTCATGGTGCAGGTTGGACGTCTCGGTAAGGTCTTAGGACCTCGAGGTCTGATGCCGAACCCTCGCACCGGAACGGTGACGATGGATGTTGCCAAGGCTGTGAGTGAATACAAGAGCGGTCGCATTGAGTACCGGACGGACCGAGTTGGAAACGTCCACGTCCCCGTTGGCAAGCGTTCGTTCACGCCAGAGCAAATTCTCGAGAACGTACGAGCGGTGATCGATGAGATCAACCGGGCGAAGCCATCGGGTGCAAAGGGTCGGTATATGAGATCGGTCACGATCTCGTCGACGATGGGCCCTGGAGTCCACGTTGACATGGCTCGAGTTCGGCCCGAGGAGCACCTCGCGGCAACCGCATAGTCCAACCTGGCGAAGCTCGGTTCCTCGTGGTAATGGATCTGAGCTAACCTAGGCAACCTGAGTGGGGGACCCCGGCCCCTCACGCCGAAGACATCTGGTGCGCGCGAGCGCTCAAAGGGCTACACGGCCCGCCCGACGAGGCGAAGCAAGTTTCAGCTGCTTCCTTTGTCTGGCGTTCCTGAGCCACTGACGGCCAACGGCCGACCGAAGGGAGCAGACATGGAGACAATCGAGCGAGCACCACGGGCGGACAAGGTTGCCGTCGTCGCTGACGTCCAATCTCGTCTTACTGACTCTGGTGCAGCGATCTTGACGGAGTACCGAGGCGTTTCAGTCGCGAACCTTGAGAAGCTGCGCCGTTCGCTTCGCGCCTCGGGCAGTGAGTACAAGATCTACAAGAACACCCTGGTTCGCCGCGCTGCGACCGCTGCTGGCATT
>CAIVND010000229.1 GCA_903907185.1 uncultured Acidimicrobiaceae bacterium | reverse complement strand
GGCCTCAGTCGAGATCGTGCAGCGGCGGTTGCCACCGACATGGCGACGCTGCGCCCAATCGCCAGCTGACACAAGCGCCTCTTAAGAGGCCTCGCGCTTTACCGTTCCAGTCAGTGTCGCACCCGCAATCTCCGCGGTGAGGCTCTGCACCTCGTCGTCATCGAGCTCGGTTGCCTCACTAACAAGGAGCACCGGAATGTTGTTACGAACCTCATAAACACGCTTCGTACGTTCATTAAAGAGCACCGCTCGGTCGGCAAAGTACCAGAGCGACTGCTTGTCCTCAGGGTCAACTAAGAGTTCGAGCAGGAACGCTGGCAGGACGGAGCCCTCCATCAGCTGGCCTCGACTTGACTGAAGATCGCGAGTACCTCATCGACACGGCGTTGGCACTCTGTCGCGTTCTGCGCCTCGACGTTCAGCCGCAGCAATGGCTCGGTATTGGATGGACGGAGGTTGAACCACCACGAACCCAGGTCAACGGTGAGCCCATCGAGTTCATCAAACAATGCCCCAAGCGCCTCGTAGTGCGAGCGAACGGCTGCGGTCACACCCTGTTGATCTCGCACGGTGTTGTTGATCTCGCCCGACGCGTGGTAACGCTCAAAGGGACGGCGAAGCTCAGAGAGCGTGCCACCGGAGGCACTGAGGACCTCGAGAACGACAAGCGCAGAGATAATTCCAGAATCTGCTCGGTAGTTGTCACGGAAGTAGTAGTGACCGGAGTGCTCACCACCAAAAACTGCATCGGTCTCCGCCATCACGGCCTTGATGAACGAGTGACCGACCCGGGTTCGCACACCGATACCGCCCATCTCCTCAATGACCTCGCGCACCGTCTTCGAACAGATGCAGTTATAGAGAACGGTGGCATGCGGGTGCTTCTCGAGCATTGCCTTAGCAACGATCGCCGTAGTCGTAGATCCCGAAAGTGGAACTCCGCGCTCATCAACGAGAAAGACTCGGTCGGCATCGCCATCAAAGGCGAGTCCGACATCGGCCTGAGTTTCGAGGATGCGTGCTTGGAGATCTACCAGGTTCTCTGGCTGAATTGGATCAGCTGGGTGATTGGGAAAGTTCCCGTCGAGTTCGCCGTACATCAGATCGAGTGAGACCGGAAGTTTCGCGAAAACATTGGGAGCAACTAAGCCACCCATCCCATTTGCACAGTCAGCGACAATTTTGAGCGGACGCAGGCGATCGACGTCGATAAAGGATCGAACGTGGTTCGCGAACTCTTCGAGAAGCTCGCGGTGCTCAGCTTCAGCCGTAGGAAGAGGAGAGGGCACGCTCGGCAGGATCTCCTCAGCAAACGCAAGCACCTCGAGCAGTCCACTCTCCTCGCCGACGGGCGCCGCGCTCGAAAGACAGAACTTCATACCGTTGTAGCGAGCCGGGTTGTGTGACGCGGTCAACATGATCCCTGGCGAGGAGAGATATCCGGTCGCGAAGTACAACATGTCGGTCGATGCGAGTCCGATCTCGGTCACCTTTGCTCCCGCTGCGCTCGCACCAGCGATAATCGCATGAACGAGCTCGGGACCAGACGAGCGCATATCGCGACCGATAATCAGATGGTTCTCACCAGAGCTCTGATCGGCAGCGAATCGCGCAAAGCCATATCCAATGGCGTAGGCCATCGTTGCGTTGAGCTCGTCGGGGACGACGCCACGGACGTCATAGGCCTTAAAGATGTCACGAAGTTGTGGGGTGTCTGCCATAGTGCGGAAATCCTATTCCCTCTCTCGTCATCGACGGCGCCGAGGAAGCTCTCGTGCCAAAAACCCTCAGTGCGTGGTGCTCAACGCAATAAAAGTTGCCGTGTTAAAGGTGATGTGCGCAACGATTCCTGGGCCCAGCCGGCCGGTCGAATAGGCCAACAGCGCGAGAATCATTCCGAATCCTGCGAGTCCGAGAAACTCAAGTGGTTCGAAGTGGACGAGACCAAAGAACAGACCACTGATAATCACCGGCAGGGCGATCGCTGCTTTTGGACTGAGCCGTTCACACTTTCCAAGGAGCCCACGCAGAATCAGTCCTCGAAAATACAGCTCCTCGACAAGAGGGCTTCCAAGACAGACAAAGATACCGAGAATGGCGAACCAGCCGCCCGAAACGCCCTTCGTGAGGGAGTCTGCAGGAGCGTTGAGTCGCGTATAGAGATGTGTGACGAAGGGAACAAGAGGGAGTTCAAAGATGGGCGTGAGGAGATACTGACTGACGAGTCCTACAACGATGCCGAGAGGAACGTCGACTGGCCGGATGACGATCCCATAGTCTTTGCGAAGTTGCACGAGGTAGGCACAAGATGTGTCGCCGCTTTCGGTGCCACTCGCGGACATCGACACGCCCGTCTGCCAGATTCTTCGGGCGAAGAGCACTGCGCCAATCAGACCAATCCACAGACCTCCAAGGTTGAGAAGATCCTGTGTGAACTGGCCCATTCCGCCATGGTGTGGCCAGAGATTGATTGCGGCGGTGGCGATCAGCCATCCAGCGACCAGGCCGGTCAGCCCAACGCCAACTCCAAACTTGTTCGGAGGTGCGGGAGACCCTCCGACAAAAGAGGGAAACCGCTGACCGGACATGGATGGCATCGCACAACCTTGCTCGGTTGGATCTGCAAGGTCAAATAGACCCAAGATGAACCGAAACCGGCGACTGATTCCACAGAGTTGGCGCCTACGATAGGGGAATGAGCCGGCCAGAGAACAACATGCGACCCAAGCAGGGACCTCCTCGATCGGGGTTGCCACGTCCCGCAGGAAATGACACAGCAGTTCGATGGATCGTCGCGGGAATTGTCGTCATCTTTGTGATCGTGATCATTGGGCCCTCACTCGTCAACAAAGGCTCGACAACCGCCGTCTCATGGAGCTCGTTCCTTAATACCAAGATTCCCCATCATCTCGTTAAGACAGTGAATGTCAATAACACCAACGGAAACATCACCGGTGAACTGTCCGATGGAACCAAGTACAGCACCACGGGACCCTTGGCACTAACTCAGTCTGAACAGACACTGATCCAAAAGAGTGGAGCGGATCTCAAGTTTTCGACTCCAACGTCGAACATCTTTGCCTCATTGCTTGGCTACCTCCTCCCCGTCCTTCTTTTCATCGGATTCGTGGTTTGGATGAGTCGACGGGCACAGGGTCAGATGGGCGGGATCATGTCAATCGGTCGATCAAAGGCCAAGGCGTACTCCACTGAACATCCAAAGAACACCTTCGTTGATGTTGCGGGGTACAACGGTGTCAAACAGGAGATCTCTGAGGTTGTTGAGTTCTTGAAG
>CAIVND010000228.1 GCA_903907185.1 uncultured Acidimicrobiaceae bacterium | reverse complement strand
CGAACAAGTGGATGACGAAGGCAGAGGCCACTTGCGGTGCCGCTGTGCAAAACAAGATCGGTCCTTCGATGGAAGCGGTAGTCGAGGGAGTGCTGGGAAAGGGTGAGCGCGCGTGGTTCGAATTTCTGACGGAACCCAACACGAATTCGCCGATACTCCTGTTTCACTACCCGTCTTCTCAGCCAGAGGGGTTCGAGTACCTCAGACGCTCGGTGAAGCTTGAATTCGGCTCTCTCACCGACCAGCAACCGGTCGGCCGACACCCAATTCGCCCGTGGGTAGCCGAAGTCCTGCCCGACGCATTCCCTGATTGGCGTTGCGAAGTCGTCGCCTTAGAAATCGAACGGACCTTCTGGGAGAAGGCGACGATCCTCCACACGGAATACCACCGTCCGACCGACAAGCCGACACCAGACAGGTTCTCCCGACATTACGCTGATACGGCGGCACTGGCAAAGCACCAGGCAGCGAAGAGCGCCCTCGACCGACATGACATCCGTAATCGCGTCGTGGAGTGGAAAAGTCAATTCTTCGGCAGTTCGTGGGCGAACTACGAGAATGCGAAGCCAGGGACGTTCCGCCTCGTACCACCGGCCGAGCGGTTGCCTTCGCTCCGGCGAGATTATCAGGCGATGCGAGACATGTATCTCACTGAGCCGTCCAGCTTTGATGAAATTCTCGCGACCTTGTCCGATCTTGAGGACCGCATCAATCATGGCGGTAGCGGATGAGACGGGTGGTGAGAGGTCGTTCTGCTGTGCAAAATTGGCTGGGCGAACTCGCTCGTCCGGATTTAACCTATGTTGCTGATACATCAGTGACTTCGGTCGTTGACCGGCAGACACTGGCTCTATATCGTCGAAACAATCGGATCAGATAATAACAAGTTCGTCGGCTTGGTCGCGGATGCTTCATGACCTTCGATCCCGCAATCGCCCCCCTTACGAGGACCGAGAATGGACTTCAACCCGCTCACCAAAATTTGTGCCGATACACAAAGACAGATCGACGCGCTACAGCAAAGCGAAAAACAAGTCACTGATGAGCTGCAATGGTACAGAAGTATCGACCCTAGCGCGTTAACCGAGAATCTGCGGAGGAACGAGGCAACGGTCGAGAAACTCCGGTCGGAGATTCTGGCGCTCGAAAAAGAGATTCAGGAAAATGCAGCCCGGCTTGGTGAAGTCGCGCCTGCGATAGGAACGCTCTTCAACCCGTTCAACTGGTTTGCGAAGGACCAGGTGGATCTTCGTCGGAGACGCGCTCAACTGAATGAGATTCGTGACCAAAAGGGCGCGCTTCGGCAGTCAACGGTCAAGGAACTGGAAGATACTCGTGCATGTATGGCGAGCGTTACAAGCGATCTTCAACGGCACCGCACATTCGATTTCACCCGGCGACAATGCGATCTGTCGCAAATAAAACAGAGTATTGCCAGCAAGAAAGACGACTTGGCAATCGCCGCTGACCGCAAACGGCGAGTCGATGAGGTGCTCGCTCCGTTAATTCAGGAGATGCAGACCCTCGAATCGAGGAAGCGTCGCGCCGAATCGGATCTCGAAGCTGCTCAGG
>CAIVND010000227.1 GCA_903907185.1 uncultured Acidimicrobiaceae bacterium | reverse complement strand
TAATACAACAATCGTAGGCCAGTTACTTTATCTGACGAATAGAAAAGTTTGACCACCCCTCCTCGAACAGCACGAGGCCGCCAGGCCTCGCCGTGGCTGCTGGGCGCGCTAGCGCCCTGCGGGACCACGGACACGATCACCCAGAATTGAAACTTTCTAGGTAGCAAACACCGCTTCAACGAGAAATTTCGAGAAATTCTGTTCGAAATCGTCAAAAACAGTGGCTCTTCAAGTGGAAGGCGAATCGTTCGCCTCTGTGAGGAGCCATCATGCGTTTGCCCATTGACACCACCACGATCAAGTTCGCAGCAGCTGGTGCTGCAGAACCTGTCCTCGACTTCGCCACGAAGTCACAGAAGACCGATGAGAACGGTGTGCCGCTCTACTCTGTGCCGGTCTTTGCAGCTGGGGGTGGGATCAAAGACTCGATCACCATCAAGGTTGCTGGTGACGTCAAGGGTCTGAGCGAGTTCACCCTCCTCAAGATCATTGGCTTGATCGGTCAGACCTGGGAAGTTGGTGACAACCACGGGATCAGCTTTCGAGCTGAGCGTGTCGAGGTCATGAAGGCTTCCGCCTGATGTTGACCAAGGCACTGATGATCCTGGTCATCTTCACACTGTTCCAGTTTGCACTTCTGTGGATGCTTACCCACCTCGGTGTGGTGCTCCTTGGTACTGCTGGCTGGTTTGCATGGAGCAAGTGGTTAGGCGAACAACGTGGCTAGGTCCACGTCACCTTCAGTGCGTCGCCCCTGGAGCGCTACGGCGATCCGGGGGTGGCGTCACGAGATCGCACTTTCAATCGCCACGTTCTTGGTTTTGTTCATTGCGTGGTTGATCGCTCCATGGGGTCCGTATTTCGTGTTGCTCTGCGCGGGCATTGTCATCTGGCAACGGCCGGATCTGCGAAGCCGATTTCAAGGGAAGGCACAAGCCCGACAGGCCATACTTCGACTCCAAGCAGCGTTTTGGATCTGCATGGTGATCGGTCGCACCGGCGAAATTCCAACGGTCCAGCGAATTGAGATCACCTCGGTTGGCCGAACCTATTTGGTCCACCTGCCTGCTGGCCTTCACTTCGAGGTCATCGAGGCCTACGCACCTGAGCTCGCAGCAGCGCTCGGTGTCCGCCAACTCCAAGTTCGACCAGTGCAGGAGAACGCTTCCTACATCACGATCACCGAAGTCCTCGTCGACCCGTTGCCGGCGAACCTGCGGTCTGGTCTGACAACCGCACAACGAGTCGACCTCTGGATGCCAATCCCCTTCGCGGTCGCTGACGATGGACACGTGGTCCACCTCGGTCTCCCTGAGCACAACTTGCTCATGGGTGGCGAGCCCGGTTCGGGTAAGTCAGTTGCGCTTTCGTCGATCATTGCCGCCGCGGCACTCGATCCCTCCGTCTCGCTCACGCTGTTCGATGGAAAACAGGTGGAGTTGGCCATGTGGTCACGAGTGGCCGAGCGTTTCGTCGGACCTGATCAAGAAGCAGCCGTCGATGCTCTTGAGCAACTGCGCACCGAGATGGATCTCCGCTACACCTCGCTCCTCAAGCAACGCCAACGCAAGATCACTCCCGACACCATCCATGGTCTCCATGTCATCGTCATCGACGAGCTCGCTTTCTATCTCCGAGGCGGCAAGAAGGACCGGCGGGACCAGTTCGCCGAACTCCTTCGAGACCTCGTCTCTCGTGGGCGTGCAGCCGGATTCATCGTGATCGCTGCCACCCAGAAGCCGAGCCACGAAGTTGTCCCGACCTGGATCCGAGACCTCTTCGCCTTTCGGTTGGCCATGCGATGCAGCTCGAGCGATGCCTCCGACACGATTCTCGGTCAGGGCTGGGCCAAGCAAGGCTTCTCGGCCGCCTCGATCGACCCGTCGAAGCGCGGTGTTGGCTACCTCCTCGCCGAAGGTGGCGTCCCGGTCTTGCTCAAGACCCCGTACTTAAGTGACGACGAGATCGAGGCCATTGCGCGTCGCGCACAGAAGTTGCGTGCCAAGTGAACCCCAGCGAACGTCGTGCGCTGTTGCACGAGGTGCGCCTCGCTTCGAGCTGTTCGCATCCCATCAGGATCCGTGGCGAGATGGTGGAGCTCGAGACCGGGGAGATCCATCGCCGTGAGTTGAAGGTTGCTTGCAAGGACCGCCGCCAAGTGCTCTGCCCAGCGTGTGCCTCGCTCTACAAGGCTGACGCTTGGATCCTCATCTCGGCCGGACTTGTCGGTGGCAAGGGTGTGGACCAAGCAGCCAACGCACATCCGAAGGTCTTCTTCACGCTGACCGCACCATCCTTCGGCACGGTGCACACGACAAGGTCCGACGGCACCTGTCACCCAAGGTTGAAGGCACAAGGCGCTGAACGTTGCGAGCACGGCCAACCGCGTATCTGCAATTTTCGACACGACAGCAGCGACGAGATACTCGGCACACCACTTTGTGCGCGCTGTTTTGACTACCGGGGTGGGCGGATTCAACTGGACAACGCAACGAGTTCAGCGAGTTTCTCTTTCGGCATCATATAACCGAGTGTCTTGCGCGGACGTCCGTTGAGACTCCTTTGGATCTCGGCGAGATCAGTCGCAGAGAATTTTGAGAG
>CAIVND010000226.1 GCA_903907185.1 uncultured Acidimicrobiaceae bacterium | reverse complement strand
CCGAGGTGATGGAGCCTTTTTTAGTCGAGGTGATACGCTCTTGCAGTTGGCCCATCTCGTCGGCGAGCGTGGGCTGATAACCCACAGCAGAGGGCATCCGGCCGAGCAGCGTCGATACCTCAGAGCCTGCCTGCACGAAACGGAAGATGTTGTCGATGAACAGCAAGACGTCCTGGTTCTTCACGTCACGGAAGTACTCCGCCATCGTGAGAGCGGAGAGTGCGACTCGCAGCCGGACGCCTGGCGGCTCGTCCATCTGGCCATAGACAAGGGCGGCCTTATCGATAACACCAGACTCTTGCATCTCTAACCAGAGGTCGGTTCCCTCACGGGTTCGCTCTCCTACGCCGGCGAAGACCGAGACACCACCGTGCTGCTTGGCTACGCGGTTGATCATCTCAAGGATAAGAACGGTTTTGCCAACACCGGCACCACCAAACAGACCGATCTTTCCACCCTGTACGTACGGCTCAAGAAGGTCAATGACCTTGATCCCCGTCTCGAACATCGTCCTCGAGGGCTCGAGATCTGCAAAATCTGGAGCGGGACGGTGAATCTCCCAGTAGTCGTCTGGTGTTCCAATGTTGTCGGTGTCGAGCGGAGTCCCCGAGACGTTAAAGACGTGGCCAAGTACGGCGTCACCAACGGGAACGGTGATCCCCCGTCCGGTGTTGCGGACGACCGATCCACGTTCAAGTCCATCGGTTGGCTTGAGGCAGATGCAGCGCACCCGACCGTCACCCAGCTGCTGCGCGACCTCGGCCACGATGATGCTTGAGACACCACCAAAGTTCAGTTCGATCTCGAGGGCCGTGTTGATCTCTGGAAGTGCGTGAGGAGGGAACTCCACGTCGACAACCGGTCCAGATACAACGACAATTCTTCCGCTTTCAAGCGTCGGCGTGTTCGTCTCAGTACTCATGCAATCTGCTCCTCATTCTCATTTCGTAGTACGCCCTCGCGAGTTGCCTTACCCACGGAGCGCAATGCCTCAGCTCCACTGACGATCTCCATGATCTCGGTGGTAATCGAATCTTGTCGTGCACGGTTCATGATCCGACTCAACGTCGTAATCAGCTCCTCTGCATTTTCGGTCGCAGCAGCCATCGCCCGTTGACGTGCCGTGTGCTCAGAGGCTGATGCCTCAAGTAGTGCCTGGTAAAGAACGACTTCGGCATACTGAGGAACTAACAGCTCGAGCAGCTCCTCGGCAGAGGGCTCGAAATCGTAGAACCCGTCAGCACTCGATGCAGGAGTCCCTTCATCAGCTTCGCCGATAACAAGCGGCAGAATCTGGCGGCGTTCAACGACCTGTGTTCCCGTCGAGACATAACGCGTGGAGATCAGCTCGACGAGGTCAACCTCGCCGGAGAGAAAGGGATCAATAATCTCGGCCGCAACAGCACGTGCATCCTCATAGGTGGGACGATCGGACATTGCGAGGAAGGATCGTTCGATTGGACGGTTGCGGTAGCGAAAGTACCCAACGGCCTTGCGTCCTACCGTAACGAGTCGATAACTCCGACCGCCTTGCTCGCCGGTGATGATCAACCGTTCGGCCATACGAAGTACCGAGGAGTTGTAGGCACCACACAGGCCACGGTCCCCGACCAGCGTGACAAGCAGTGAGTGCTCGACGTGATCGGGCACACCAACGATTCGCGAGGCGTGCGTTACGTCAGACGCCGTTACCGCGAGAACCCGTTCGATGCCATCGACGTAGCGACGCGTACCAGCGAGACGGGCGCGAGCGCGTCCCATCTGCGACGCTGCGATGAGCTCCATCGCGCGCGTGATCTTCTTTGTCGCTTCGACGGTTTTGATCCGTCGACGGAGCAGACGCTCCTGGCCACCTGCCATCGATTAGGCCGTCTTTCCACTCGTGAAGCTCGACTTCATCTCTTCGATTGCAGCTCGAACAACGGCCTCATCGGGAAGTACTCCCGTGCTCTTAATCTGCTCGAGGAGATCGTTGTGCGCGGCACGCATATGAGCACGTAGGGCAGCCTCAAAGCGCTGCACATCTTCAACGGCAACGTCGTCGATCAATCCACGGACACCTGCGAAGATCACAACTACCTGCTCCTCGATCGGCATCGGAGCGTTCAGACCCTGCTTCAGCAGTTCAGTCAGCCGGTAACCACGGTCGAGCTGTGCCTGTGAGGCACGGTCGAGCTCCGATCCGAATGTTGCGAAGGCCTCAAGGTCGCGGAACTGCGCAAGGTCGATCTTGAGCGAGCCAACGACCGACCGCATCGCCTTGGTCTGCGCGGCTCCTCCAACTCGCGAAACTGAGTTTCCGACGTTCATCGCCGGTCGAACGCCAGAGTTGAAGAGGTCAGTCTCCAAGAAGATCTGACCATCGGTGATCGAGATGACGTTCGTTGGAATATACGCGGAGATGTCTCCCGCCTTCGTCTCAACGATTGGCAGCGCGGTGAGCGAGCCACCACCAAGATCATCAGAGAGCTTCGCAGCCCGCTCGAGTAGACGGCTGTGGAGGTAGAAAACGTCACCGGGGTAGGCCTCTCGACCTGGTGGACGGCGGAGCAGCAGCGAGAGCTGACGGTAAGCCTCGGCCTGTTTGGAGAGGTCGTCATAGACCACGAGGGCATGGTCGGAGTGCTCCATCCAGTGCTGGCCCATCGCACAGCCGGAGTAGGGCGCCAGATACTTAAACGGCGCCGACTCAGAGGCTGGAGCCGCAACCACAACGGTGTACGCCATCGCGCCATGTGCCTCAAGGGTGGAGACGATCTGTGCGATCGTCGAGCCCTTCTGTCCGATCGCGACGTAGATGCACTTCACACCGTTGCCACGTTGGTTGATAATCGCATCGATAGCGATCGTCGTCTTGCCGGTCTTACGGTCACCGATAATCAGCTCACGCTGTCCACGACCGATCGGCGTCATTGCATCGATGACTTTGATTCCGGTCTGCAGTGGTTGAGTAACTGGCTGACGACCAACGATTCCTGGTGCCTGGATCTCGACTCGACGATCCTCGACGTTGGTCAGTGGGCCCTTGCCATCGATTGGATTACCAAGTGGGTCGACAACGCGACCCAAGAGACCGTCTCCAACCGGAACCGAGAGAATACGTCCCGAGGAGCGGACGACCTGACCTTCGTCAAGACCATCGAGTTCTCCGAGAACGACGGCACCGATCGACTCTTCGCCCAAGTTCAGTGCAAGACCCAGTGCGCCATTTTCGAACTCAAGGAGCTCGTTTACCGCCGCATGGGGAAGACCACTCACATAGGCAATACCATCGCCCACCTCAAGAACACGTCCTACCTGTTCTGCGGCGACCTCTGTTTTTAGACTCGCTGCGTGGCGTCCAAGCGCTGCTGCAATGTCATCTGCGCTGATCGTCAGCTCTGCCATTTTCACTCTGCCTTTCGGTTAAACCTGCTGCGCGAACTGATCGCGCAGACGTTCAAATCGCAAACGGACTGTTCCATCGATGAAGAGGTCGCCGGTCGAGATCATGATTCCGCCAACCACCGAATCATCGATGATGACCCGTACTTCCACCTCACGACCCACCAAACGACGAAGAGCCTGTGCGAGACGCTGCTGTTCGTCATCGCTTAGTGGCACACAACTGCGTACATCAGCGATGCGACGGCCTCGCTCCTCGGCCACGAGCTCAACGAGCCAGTCATAGGTGCCGACCAAATTGCGAAGCCTTCCCGCACGAAGTACGTAACTACAGAGTCGAAGCGTTGCGGGCTTCACATGTGAGGCAATGAGATCGCTGAGAACATCGATTCGGGCGCTCAAAGCAAAATTTGTATCTTCGAGCACTCGGCGCAGCTCTGGATTGTCTTCAAGCACACGCGCAAATCGGAAGAGTTCGTCCTCGACCGCATCGAGCGCAGCAGGTTCAGTGATCTCTTGGAGAACTCGTTCGCTGTAGCCGCGTATGCGTTCGCGCGCGCCGACACGACCGGCGGGAGCTTCGGCATCAAGCAGTACTTCAGCTGATGGGGCCGAGTGCGCAAGTAGACCCTCGGCGGCGGCGACCGTTACAGGGACATCGCCAGCACGCACCACACGCACGACAAAACTGACGAGGTCCGCAGTCGCAGGAAGCGAACGATCGACAAGGAGATCAGCGACGATGCCGCGACGTTCGACGGTGGCAAGTCCTGGATCAGTCAAGGCAAGTCGCAGAGGTTCGGAGGCAATCAGTGTTCGTGAGAACAACTCGATCTCGTCGGCAACAGTAGAGATCGATCCATCCAGTACCGCACTCTCTGCGACGGCGACGGCGTATCCGCGCACGATGTCATCGAGCATCAGGCAAGCACCTCAGTCGGCTGGGACTCGGTCGCCGAAATCGCCTCACCGATGAGACGGTGACGAAGTGTGTCAGTCATCTCTGCGCGAACGACAACCTCAGTCGCGGCTACAACAACTGCGCCAAGATCATCAAGCACGAGTTGACGAGCGCGTGTCTTGCTTGCCTCAATCTCGGGGTCGATGCGGCCAACGATCCGGTCATACTCTTCATCGGCGCGGCGCTTGCCGTCGATGACGAGAAGTCCAGCGCTCTTCGTGGCACGGTCCGCGATCGCAATCGCCTCCAACTTTGCCTCAGCGAGAGCAGCTTTGCTCTGCTCCACGAGACGCACGGCTGTGGCACGCGCCTCATCACCAGCTGAAAGTTGACTGCTTATTGTCGTGAGTTTGGCGTTCATCTGCTTGTTCAGAAGTGGCGCAATGTACCTCGCGATGAGGCCACCAACGATAACGAGACCAAGGATCTCAAGCAGAAATGAGGAACCAAAGTTGCCGGCATCCGCGAGAATCATCGGGCTGGCTCCGCGCTTGCGTCACGGATTGCAGCCGCGATTACCTCGCGGTGTTTTGCAGGATCGACATCGGCGCCAATGATCCGCTCGGCAGCCTGCACAACAACGGCCTCAAGCTTGCTCACGGTCTCGCTGCGCAGCACCTTGGTCTCTTCGTCGATCGCGATCTGAGCGGTAGTGATCGCACGATCAAACTCTGCTTGGCCGCGTCTTTGCGCATCCTCACGGAGCTGTTCAACCTCTCGCGCTGCCACCTCGATCGTCACCCGTGCCTGCGCGTGGGCGGTCTCTAGTACCACCTGACGCTCGGCATCAAGTCTTGTGGCTTCACTTCGCCCCTCGTCACTTGCCTGAAGAGCAGAGCGAATCGTCGTCTCGCGATCGGTCATCACCTTTTGTATCGACGGCAAAATAAATTTGGCGACGATACCCAAGACAACGATGAACATTGCCAATTCAAAGATGAACGTCCCATTGGGAATGAGAAAGTTCGAACCACCAGAATCGGCGCTGCTACCAAGCAGCATGCTGATCTCCCCTACTTCTTGTAGAGAACAAACACGAAGAGGAACATGAAGACGAGGTTGATGAAGTACATCGCCTCACACAGACCGACCACGATGAACATGATCGTAAACAGACGGCTCTGCGCCTCGGGCTGGCGTGCGACACCAGCGATTGTCTGGCTGCCGGCAAGGCCGTCGCCGATCGCTGCGCCAACGGCGCCACCGCCGAGTGCGAGTCCTCCACCGACCATTGCTCCTGCGAGCTGAATCGCCTGGTCGATACCTGTTGCTGCCATGAGTTTCCTCCTCTATCTGAGATATTGCATGAACGACGAACCTCTTGAACCCTCTTAGTGGCCACCTGCAATGGCGGCCTCAAAGTAGAGGATGGTCAAGATCGCGAAGATGAACGCCTGCACGGGGCCGACGAAGAGTCCGTCGATCATCTTCCAGAGCGTGTCAAGGATCGGCACGCCCACAAGAAATGGTCCAGGGAGGGCGGCGATCAACAGCAGCATCACACCCCCGGAAAAGATGTTTCCAAAGAGTCGGAGCGCCAGGGTAATGGGCT
>CAIVND010000225.1 GCA_903907185.1 uncultured Acidimicrobiaceae bacterium | reverse complement strand
TCCAAAATGCGGTGGCCCTCAGAGAGGCAGTAACTGAATCGTACGAGATCCTCGTTGGCGACCGGTCAGAGAATGTCAGCGACCTTCTCGGCGTGGCCATCGAAGCGGTGAATGAGCTTGATCCGTTAGCGCACCTTGCTGTGCGATTAAGGACTCTGAGTTCTGAACTCAGTGATGTCGCAACGGAGCTGCGACAGTCGATCGACAGTTTCGAGTCGGATCCGGAACGACTCGGAGAGATTAGGCAGCGCCGGGCCGAATTTGTCCGGTTAATCAAAAAACATGGGGTTTCGCTCGCCGACGTCGTTCAGGCTGGCGAACAGCTGAAGGCACGGATCAAGGAGCTGGAGTCTTCCGATGAGCTTCGGGCTCAGTACCGTCGCGACTTAGAACTGACTGAGGCAAAGCTGATGGCAGCGGAAAATGCGGTTGGGGACGCTCGGCGCCTTGCTGCAGTTCCACTCGCGGAGCGTGTCGAAGCCCACCTCCATGAGCTTGGGCTCACCGGTGCCCGCCTGGTGATCGATCTACCCGATGAAGGCATTGCCGATGACGTGTGCTTTCTCTTTGCTGCAAATAGAGGCGAATCAGCACTCGCGCTCTCCAAAGTTGCCTCCGGTGGTGAGCTCGCTCGAGCAATGTTGGCACTTCGTCTCGTATTAAGTGCTGGTCCTTCGACTCTGATATTTGATGAAGTCGATGCCGGAATTGGAGGAGAGGCCGCAATTGCTGTCGGTCGAGCGCTGCGCGAGCTGGGTCGCCACCATCAGGTGATCGTGGTTACCCACCTTGCGCAAGTGGCCGCCTTTGCTGATAATCAGCTGGTCGTCGACAAGTACGAAGAGGAGGGTCGAACGCTCTCTCGTGTCAGCCCGGTTGAGGGAGACTTACGAGTGAGCGAACTAGCTCGAATGCTCTCGGGACACCCTGAATCTCCGTCAGCAAAGGTTCACGCAGCAGAACTCCTGGCTGAGGTTCGCTTGAATCTGCGGAACGTCCGGTAATTAATCCTCATAATTTCCCCAGCATCCGGATTCGAAGTTCTCAATGAAGCTAGCGGGAGGGGGGCAGATCAGGGAGGATGTAGTGGCGAAGTTTGTATTTGTAACTGGTGGAGTTTCGAGTTCACTCGGAAAGGGACTTACCGCCTCCTCGCTCGGTCGACTCCTGAAAGCCCGTGGTCTACGGGTACGTATGTGCAAGCTCGATCCCTACCTGAACTTCGATCCTGGAACGATGAATCCGTTTGAGCACGGCGAGGTGTTCGTTACCGAAGATGGTGGCGAGCCCGATCTTGATCTTGGTCACTATGAGCGGTTCATCGATGAGAACCTTCCTCGAGCATCGAACGCTACGACGGGACAGATCTATAGCTCGGTGATGCAAAAGGAACGCCGAGGGGACTACCTCGGTCGCACCGTCCAGGTGATCCCACACATCACTGATGAGATTAAGGAGAGGATCCTCCGATTGGCCGATGATGAGGTTGATGTCCTCATTGTGGAGGTCGGCGGAACCGTTGGCGACATCGAGATCGTGCCATTTATCGAGGCGATCCGACAGTTTCGACGCGAGGTCGGAAGAGAAAACGTCTGCTACATCCATCTCACACTTGTACCGTATCTCGCTCCCTCTGGAGAACAAAAGACAAAGCCAACGCAGCACTCGGTCACTGAGCTTCGAGGACGAGGCATCCAGCCAGACGTCATTGTCTGTCGTAGCGACCATCCAATCAGCGATGAGTTGAAGCGAAAAATCTCGCTACTCTGCGACGTCCCAATCAATGCAGTGGTCTCAGCCGTCGACGCATCCAGTATCTACGAGATTCCGCTACTCCTTCATGGAGAGGGTCTCGATGCCACGGTCTGTCAGATTCTCAATCTTGAAGAACCCGGTCGCGAGGTAGATCTCAGCGCATGGGAGGATTTTGTGCGCCGGGTTCACGAGGCAGACGAGCGTGTGCGCGTAGGAATTATTGGAAAATACATCAATATGCCCGATGCCTATCTTTCGGTTGTGGAATCCCTTCGCCACGGTGGATTTGCCCTTGGCGCGCGCGTGGAGATCGAATGGGTTCAGGCTGAGTCATTTATCGATGCCGATGTTTCAGCCGACCTCGACAACCTCGACGCAATCGTGATCCCGGGTGGATTTGGCGAACGTGGAGTAGAGGGCAAGATCGCAGCCGCAAAATATGCACGAGAGAATAACCTTCCCTGTCTCGGAATCTGCCTTGGCCTGCAGGTCATGGTGATCGACTTTGCGCGTTCAGTCGCTCAAATGACCGGGGCAAACTCCACAGAGTTTGGCGATGCCCTTGAATATCCAGTGATCGCATTGATGGATGATCAGATCGACATTGTCAACATGGGTGGAACGATGCGTTTGGGCGCTCACGTTGCCCGTTTGAAGCCGGACTCTCAGGTCGCCAAGATCTACGGCGCGACCACAGTGACCGAACGGCACCGACACCGCTACGAGGTCAATAATCGATTTCGTCAAAGCCTCGAGGACGCGGGTCTTGGTCTCACCGGGGTCTCACCCGACGAGCGGCTTGTAGAGTTCATTGAGCTGCCCGGCCATCGATTCTGGGTTGGCACGCAGGCGCATCCGGAGTTTAAGAGTCGACCCGATCGTCCACATCCACTCTTTCGCGAGCTGGTTACTGCTGGGTTGGAAAGGGCTCGAGAGCGAACGCCTCATCTTTTTGAGATCGAGGCACATGTCCCCTTCTAATCTCAATGGTTTCCGTTTTCTTGGTGAGCGGGTCCGCCACGAGGGTTTCTTTTTCCGGTTGGTGACCGGCACGTTTCTCGATCCCAAGGGGTACACCTTTGAACGCGAGATTATTCGGCATCCAGGAGCGGTATGCGTGGTTGCCCTTGAAGGTGAGAGCCCATCAATCTTGATGGTTCGTCAATATCGAGCGGCGATCGACGCCTTTCTGCTCGAGATCCCCGCAGGCAAGCTCGACATCGAAGACGAACCAGTTGCCCTCGCAGCCTCGCGTGAGCTCGAAGAAGAGGTCGGTCGAAGGGCTACGCGTTGGACTGAACTCGGTTCATTTTTGAACTCGCCGGGCTTTACTGACGAGACGACGACAGCTTTCCTCGCCGAAGGCCTCACCTCGGTGACACCAGATGCGCATGGCATCGAAGAGGAGTACATGTCGATCGTCCCGATCCCGCTCCACGATTTTTGGCGGTTGGTTCGTAATGGTGAGATCATCGATGCGAAGTCCATCATCGCGGTCACCTGTGCCGAGCGGGTATTGGCAGCACGTCTCGGAAGCTAACGCCCTCCATGGCGCAAACTTTCGAACTAAGCCGCGATGGCGAAGAGTTTCTCTCGTTCCTTCTCGTTGAGCGGGGTCGGTCGAAGAATTCGATCATCGCCTATCGGCACGATCTCTCCTCTTATGAGCAGTTCATCACAGAAAAAGGACTGACCCTGTCGACCGTGACCAGTGCGGATATCGACAACTACCTTGGATTTCTTCGAGCCGCCGGGCTTCGCTCGTCCTCTCAGGCACGCGCACTTGCAGCGATCCGTGGCCTTCATCTCTTCTGTGTCGAAGAGCGCGGCATGTCCGTAGATCCAACAGTCGATGTTGAGGCGCCAAAGATCCCAAGTTCGATCCCAAAGGCGCTAAGCGAGAGCGAGATTACGAGGCTTCTCGACGCGACAAAGGGAGAGGACACCCACGCACTTCGCGATCGCGCGATCTTGGAACTTCTCTACGCAACCGGGCTCCGCATCTCTGAGCTCGTAAACCTTTCGATCGGCGACATCGATATTGATGCAAGCCTGCTGCGAGCATTTGGTAAGGGTTCGAAGGAACGTATCGTTCCCGTTGGTAGCCATGCCCTCAATGCTCTTGGTGAGTGGTACGGCCCGGGAGGGCGTCCAAATTTCGTCCCGCGCCAGTGGCAACACCGAGGAGACATGGAGGCTGTCTTCCTCTCCTCGCGTGGTAGACGACTGAACCGTCAGGCAGCATGGGTGGCAATCCATCAGGCGGCAGAACGAGCGGGACTTGCGGACAAGGTCTCACCGCATGTGCTCCGCCATAGTTTTGCGACCCACCTTCTCGATCACGGTGCGGACATACGTGTCGTTCAGGAGCTTCTTGGTCACGCCTCAATCACGACAACGCAGATCTACACCAAGGTCTCTGGTGATCACCTTCGACGGGCATATCTCGCGGCACATCCGCGGGCAAGGATGGCCAAGTAGTAGATCTCGCCCTTGAACTACGCGCAGCATCTTTGATGAGCCCACTAACTAGGCTGGCAAAATGCGCCAATGTCGGGATCAGTCCCGTATCTCAAAGTTCTAAGCCCTATGCCACCCCTGTCGGTAAGTCAGCGTTCCTACCTCAATCACTATGGGCCTTGGGTACTCGGTGGTGCAGTTGTTTTTGTCGCAATCATTGCTGAGCTCTCTCGCCACCATGTCATCACTGGGCAGACGTTTCTCTACCTTCTCATCCTCATTCCTACGATCATCATCCACGAGGTCTCACACGGAGTGGTTGCCTACTGGTGTGGTGATTCCACCGCGAAGGATGCCCACCGTCTCTCGTTGAATCCAGTTCGCCACATCGATCCCATCGGCACCGTATTGGTACCTTTCGTGCTCGTTCTTGCTGGAGTCTCGGCCTTTGGGTGGGCCAAGCCGGTACCGGTGAATACGAATCGCCTCCGCAACCCTCGTAACCAGACGATCCTGGTGAGTCTCGCTGGACCAGCAGTGAATATCGTGATCGCACTTATTGCCGGATTTTTGCTTCGAACGACTGGCAATTTCCCCTTTCTTTACAGCCTGCCAACTCAACAATGGCCGATACTCGATCAGATCCTGCTTTTGGTTGGATTCACAAACATCGTGATCGCCGTATTTAATCTGATTCCGATTCCTCCGCTCGATGGTTCGGTCTTACTTGAGCGTTTTCTCCCCGCCTCAATGCTTCCGGGCTACTACCGATTGAGGATGTACTCGATCATCATTGTCTTTGCATTTATCTATCTTGCACCTGGCGCTTTGCAGTCGCTCTTTTCGCACTCGATAAATCTGTGGGAGTCCGTCGTCGGCCTCGGTTAACTCTCCTCGGGAGCCAGCTTGTATCTCTCTGAGCTCTGACGCTGCTAGCGCAACGGTTTGCTAGTTAAGAGGAAGAAGGCCAACTGCGTCTTGGGCATCGGCTAGTGTGCGGGCGGCAATCTCTTGGGCTTTCGTTGCACCCTCTCGAAGTGCGCTGTTCACATAACCGGGGTCATCTCGAAGCTCTTGCATCCGATTCTGCAATACCTTCAAACTGTCTATGAGTGATGAAGCTACCGCGTCCTTGAGAGCACCGTAAGTTTCGAACTGTGTTGCCAGCTGTTGAGGTGTTTGTTTGGTCGTGGCGGCAAGTAGTTCCAGGAGATTGGAGATTCCTGGTTTATGTTCCTGGTCATAGCTGACCGAATTATCGGTGTCAGTAACTGCGCGGCGAATCTTCTTGGCAATCTCATCTGGGTGGTCGGTGATGTTGACCGTTCCCTGCGGTGACGACACGGACTTGGACATCTTTCGCTCGGGGTTTTGAAGATCCATGATCCGTGCACCCACGGGCGGAATGACCGCAACTGGAACCTTAAAAACTTCACGGTAGCGTCCGTTAAATCGGTTCGCGATTGTTCGCGTGAGTTCAAGATGTTGCCGTTGATCGTCACCTACCGGCACCTGGTCGGCCTGGTAGAGCAGAATATCGGCCGCCATCAACACCGGATAGGTAAGAAGACTCGCGCGTACAGACTCCTGACCCTCTCCTTTGTCTTTGAACTGGGTCATCCGGCGAAGTTCCCCGTAAGTGGCCACGCACTCGAGCAGCCAGGTCATCTCGGAGTGTTCATGGATGTGACTTTGGACAAAAAGGGTGCATTGGTTCGGATCG
>CAIVND010000224.1 GCA_903907185.1 uncultured Acidimicrobiaceae bacterium | reverse complement strand
TGCGGACGACCGAATGGCTGCAGGGCAAGACATTCGATGCCACTACACCAGTTGGACCAACGTTGGTGACGCTCGACGAGCTCGACAACCCTTTCGACCTTGAAGTGCGTTGCGAGGTCGACGGCGAGGTCGTCCAACACGATCGCACGTCTCAGCTGGTATTTGGTCCACGCGAGATCGTGTCGTACTGCTCGCAGATCGTGACTCTAATGCCCGGCGACATCATCGCGACCGGCACAACGGGTGGCGTCGGGGCTGGCAGAACCCCTCCGAGGTTTCTCCTACCCGGCCAGATGGTGCGTTCCACGATCGAGGGGGTGGGGGAGTGCGCAAATATGACCGTCGCTGAGCCTGATGATGGCTCACACGATTAGAGCAGGGAGCCTGAGCGCGGTCGCCTCTTTGTCGCGGCGGTACTTCGGAGGATATGGACCGCGATATGGGAGATTGACGAATTTGATTCGATGGTCGTTAAATGATTCAACTACCCTCCGAGTTTCGTCCGGGGCAGCATCTCCGACAACGATCACTTCGTAATTCTCGTAGGTTTGCTCGATGATTGACGGTAGCGAGATATCTCGGATAAGAGGCCAATTCATATATGTCGTCATAAGAACGGTGACTAGCGGCTCATCTTCTTGAAATGCCGCCTCGTACTTGTCAGACTTTCTGAGTGACCACAACAATTCACGAGCCGAGGCATCATCATCTCGGACCATGCGAATTGCAAGTAAAGCCCGCTCCCGACCCTTGTCAGCGAGTTCGGAAGCAACCGCGAGCTCATTGCGAATTTGGGCGATCTCTTCACTGCTAGCGAGCACCGCTTGTTTAGCTTCTTCCGAGATCACTTTGATTTGATCGAATGCCTGGAGAAGTTGCGCAACCTCATCGCGCAGTGATCGGATGTCCTGTCGTGTTTCTCTAAGCCGAGCAAGAATTGATTTCGGTCCGGGAAAAGTCAGGGAGTGAACCACGAAAATAATGCTAACTCACCAACCGCGATTTGGCGGTACCCAGATACGACGAAGACTCGTTATGAGCGGCCTAACTGTTCAAATGCCAATTGGTAAGAACTCATGCGTCAAGATTCTGGGAGGCGTGTCTGATGCCGCATGTCAAAATAGGCGTTTGGTACTCGATGCCAACAGTCATTTGGAATTCAAATGATCTAAACGACGTGAGGCAAGCGACCGCGCGTCTCGATCCAGCGGCGGATACCAGCCGCATTCGAGTGGATCCCATTGAGCGTCTCTATGCGTGATCGTTGAACCTCATCGACGTCGTCAATCGATTGAGCAAAACTTTCTGTCAGCGCGGCAGCGATATCGCGACCATCGCGGTAGGCAAGTTCGGCGACACCCACCCATGAGCGAAGCCGCTCCTCAGCGTCTGCGAGGAGAACGTCTGGCTGGAGCGGGATGAGACCGTAGTGTGTGAGCGCGATGCCACTTGGATGCAGGTCGCCAAAGCGGTGCATGGAGTCGATCGCGAGGGTGAAGTCAAAGTCGGCTGGAGGGGTCGCTGGCCGTAGAACCCCGCCGTCAGGAAGCTGGACACCGAGCGCGTCGCCCGCAAACAAGATTCCGCTTGTCTCATCGAGATAGGCGAGATGGTGCTTTGCATGGCCCGGGGAGTTGATTGCCCGTACGGTGCGGCTCCCAGTATCTACCGTGTCACCGTCACTCAGCACCACAACCCGTTCAGCGTCAGTTGGGTCGAGACGCCCATAGAGGCTGTCGAGGAGGTCACCATAGACGCGAGCCGCAGAGTCGATGAGCCGAGTTGGATCGATCAGATGACGCGCACCAAGCTCATGGACATAGACCTTGGCCTTTGGGAAGGCGCGTGCGACGTCTCCGACACCGCCCGCGTGGTCAAGGTGGATGTGCGTGACCGCTACTCCTGCGAGGTCCTCTGACCCGATACCGAGGTGGTCGAGGGCGGTGAGGAGCGTGGGAACTGATGATTGTGATCCGGTCTCGATGAGTATCGGTGCATCACCACCGATGAGATAACCAGCGGTCGCATGTTGCCATCCCCCGAGGAGCGTATCGATTTCAAGAACACCTGGGGCGATCTCGGTAATGAGTGGAGTGGAGTTAGTCATCGAACTCGCTATGCGATCGGTTCGATCCCGAGATCGCGATAGGTAAAGAGCGCAAAATACGGGATGTTGCGTTGCGCGAACTCCTTGGTTGCGGCATCGCCCCGGTCGAGAAGGGTGCATGCGGCGACTACTTTCGCACCGGCACCGACAAGGACATCAATCGCATCGAATACGGACTTACCTGTCGAGACAGTGTCTTCGAAAGCCACGACAGGCGTTCTGGTTGTGACCTCTGCTCCCTCGATACGGCGCTTTGATCCGTGCTCCTTTTCTGCCTTTCTCACGGAAAACCAGTTGGTCTTCGCCACGAGAGCGACTGCGTGCGCCACAGGGTCAGCACCCATCGTCATCCCACCGATTGCAGAAAACTCAATACCCGCCGTTTTCAGAACTTGGGTGACGGCGTTCGCGGCGAGTTGGAGATCTTCACCGCGAGCGACGGCTCGGCGCATGTCGATGTAGTCATGACTTAGTCCACCAGCAGAGAGGCGAAACGGCTCTTCGCTTCGCGAGTAGCCCCGCTCACGGATTACCTGAAGGAGAAGGGTACGGGTCGGTTCGTCAAGCTGGACAGTGGAAGATTCAGTCATCGGTGAACGAGTGTAGGGCGATTGACAATGCTCCTGCGAGATCTCGATCCCATGATCTTGAGATCGACAGTTTTAGTACCGGTCGTTAAAGCGGTAGCCCACCCCGCGGATCGTTGCGATGTGTGTAGGTATATCCGGGTCAGCCTCAATCTTGTTGCGAAGCCGCCCGACCAGTGTGGCAATGATCCGGGGATCACCGTCGTACTCGTATCCCCAGACATTGTCGATGAGCTCTTCACGGGTCACCACCCGGCCAGCATGTTCCATGAGTTCACGGAGAAGCTGGAACTCGCGCAGTGGAATGTCGATCTGTTTACCTCGAACAAACAGCTCATGGCGCGCACTGTCGAGCACGACATCACCAGTTCGAAGGACGTCGCTCGTTGGTGTGGGTGGAGTTACCGCAACAGCGCCGCCCTGGGAATTGTGGCGACGCAACACCGCATTCATGCGAGCGACCAGCTCGCGAATCCGGTAAGGCTTTGCGACGTAGTCGTCTGCACCGACCTCAATGCCGACGACAACGTCTACCTCTTCGTTACGAGAGCTGACCATGATGATCGGCGTGGTTGTTCCGTTGGCGCGCAGCAGTCGACAGATGTCGAGACCAGAGATGCCGGGAAGCATGATGTCCAGCAGAATGATGTCCGGGTTTACCTGCGCGATGACCTCGATGGCATCACGTCCATCGCTTACTGCAGTGACTGCGAATCGCTCACGTTCGAGTCCGAGGGTAATTGCGAGAACGTGCGACTCGTCGTCTTCGACGATGACAACCCGGGGCCACGTCGACCGATTCTGCTCGTCCGTTGTACCCACCCCCGAATTCGATCGAGTCTGCTCGCCTAGAAAGGACACCTCTCCATCTTCAATGGCCCGGATGACGCCAACACCTAACGTGGGTGAACTTTCGATGACGGGGAGGAGAATTCTCCATAAATCCCCGGATCGTCAGTCGGGACCAGGGGCTATTGATCTTCCGGCACTATTCTCGAGAGATGGCACCTTCCTCATCTGTCTCACGGGCACTTTCTCGCCTCTTGCCTGGGTCGAAAATGAGTGATCACTCATCTGCGCAGTACGACGTACACCGAGATGTTCGTGATGGTTCACTGCGCGCGGCGATCTTTGGGTTCAACGATGGATTGGTCTCAAATGTCTCGCTTGTTCTCGGCACACTCGGAGCTCACCCAGGTGGTGGAGTGGTTCGACTTGCAGGACTCGCAGGATTGTTTGGCGGATCATTTTCGATGGCCGCCGGCGAGTACATCTCCATGAGTGGACAACGGGAGATCTTTGAGCGGGAGCTCTCTGCCGAACGCGTTGAGCTCGAGAACCACCCTGAGGCGGAGATGAGCGAGCTTGTCGGTATTTACACCAAACGTGGGATCTCCGAAGAGATCGCATTAAAGCTCGCACAGGAGTTGATGGCGGAGCCACAGATCGCACTGTTAACTCACGCTCGCGAGGAGCTTGGTATCGATCCTGGGTCACTCGGGTTGCCGTTCCGCGCGGCTTGGATCTCCTTTCTCACCTTTGCACTTGGAGCGTTCATCCCGCTAATCCCGTTCCTTGGTGGATCGAGTTCGACCGGTTCGGCACTGATCGCCATCGTGCTCGTGGTGCTGTTTGCCATCAGTGTCGGCGCGGGACTGTCGCTATTTACCCTCCGATCGAAACTCTTCTCCGCGGTCAGGTCGCTGTTGATCTGTGCAGTTGCGGGAAGCGTGACCTATGGAATTGGTGCCCTTGTAGGTGGGGCGGGTCACTGACGATGCTCGAAGAGTGTGATGGCCTGATCCTGCTCGTGCGTCATGCCGATGCTGGAGATCGCTCTAATCACGTTGGAGTTGACGCGCTCCGTCCACTATCAGAGAAGGGTCGTTGGCAGGCAGAGGAGATTGCAAAGTCTCTCGTTCAATTTCGCCCAACGAAGATTGTCACGAGTCGGGCAGTCCGTTGCTATTCGACGGTCGCTCCTCTCGCTAGTGCCTGCTCGCTCGAGATCGAAGAGCGAGCGGAACTTTTTGAGGGGGGCGACCCAAAGATTGCCCTCGACCAACTGCTTCACCTTGTCACTTTGAGAGACGAGGTGGTTGTCGCGTGTAGTCATGGAGACGTCATCCCATGGATCGTCTCACTCGTCGATGAGAGTGGAGCGGCCCATGGCGTGATCCCAAAGATCAAAAAGGGCTCGGTGACTGCTCTTTCACTTGTTGGCGGCGAGATAATCAAGATGGATTTCATCTCCCGACCGAAGATGATCGGCGGCTGAATCATTTGTTGTTACCAACGAGGAGTGTCCGCAACTGATGCCAGAGATGACGCGAGGGCCGTTAGCACTGGTGGGCGGTGGCGAGTGGATAGGTGATGACGCGATCGACCGTGCACTCGTTGAACGCGGAGGTCACGAAGTCTTGGTGATCCCGACAGCAGCTGCCTATGAAGACCCCGAGGCAGCGGTAGCGATGGCTGCCGCCAGATACTCAGAACTGGGGGCGAAAGTTGTGAGCGCGATGGTGCTGAGTCGCAGTGATGCTGAGGACGCACGGAACGCTGAGCAGATCCGCGCCGCTCAATTTATCTATCTCGCGGGTGGGTCGCCGCTCCATCTTCGCGTGACCCTCAAAGATTCAGCTGTTCTGCGAGCACTCTTTGCTGCGTGGTACGACGGAGCCCTGGTGGCTGGATCATCAGCCGGTGCGATGGCGCTTTCTGATCCCATGATCGATCCTCGTGGGGGAGCGTTTACTACAGGACTTGGCCTCGTCCGCGATCTCGCTGTTGTCCCGCACTTCACCGGTGGGCGTGATCTGCAGCTCGATCGCACATTGGCCCTTGCTACTGATGGTTGTGCCGTTGTTGCCCTGTCTCCGTCGACCGGCGTCATCTGCGAGACCGACGGTACTTGGATCGAGGTAGGACCTGGACCTATCGCGGTCTACGTCGATCAGCGCAACGTTGGTCTGAGTGCTTTGGCAGGGAAGAGGTTTGGCTAGTCCGACTCGGTAATGGTCACGGAGATCATCTTCACCGTCTCGGTGGTCTTGCCGCCAGGAGTACCAACTGCCTCAAGTGCTGCAATCACCTCGTTACCTTTGACCGACTTGCCGAAGAGCGCATAGGCCGGAGGAAGCTGAGTTCCAGAGGGTCCCGAGATAATAAAGAACTGGCTCCCATTTGTGTTTGGCCCAGCGTTCGCCATCGCCAGCGATCCAAGCTCGTAGCGACCGGGCTTTGGCAGTTCATCTTCGAATTTGTAGCCTGGACCACCCGTTCCGGTACCGGTTGGATCGCCGCCTTGAACAACAAAGCCGGGGATAATCCGGTGAAAGACGACGTCGTCGTAGTAGTGATATCTCGCAAGAAAGACGAAGTTGTTGACGGTGATCGGCGCACTCTCCGAATCGAGAGCGAAGACGATCGTTCCCTTGTTGGTCTCCATCGTCGCGGTATAGCGCTTTGTGAGATCGATGCAGATCGGTGGCTTTCCACTAAACGATTGCATCTTTGGCGATGAACCATCGATCGCTGGGCACTCAACTGTCATAGGGACACTCACTTTCTCAAACTCATGTTAATGCCGAAGCTGGTCCGATCGGCAACCGATGATTGGACTATCTGCTGATTGGACTATCTGCTGTACCGGTCTAATGAATAATTACCGACACGATGTGATGGGTGACCTTTGGTGGAACTCCATCAGAGGAAGCGTCGGCGTTGCCGTCTGCGGAGATCTTTTGTACGACACTCATCCCTGAGGTGACCTGACCAAAGAGGGTGTAATTGGGTGCAAGTTGTTCACCCTGGGCACCAGTGATGATGAAGAATTGGCTTTGATTCGATGTGGGAGAACCAGTATTGGCCATCGCGACGCCACCGAGTGGGTAGCAGTCTTTCTTGGTCTGACAGGACGAGTTTGGCGCGTTTCCAGTCCACGAGTATCCCGGGCCGCCCGCTCCAGTTCCGGTTGGATCGCCTCCTTGGACGACAAAGCCGGGGATGACGCGATGGAAGATGGTCGTGTCATAGAAGCGATTTCGAGCGAGAAAGACGAAGTTATTGACGGCTGTCGATGATGTTGCATTGAGGAGATTGATCGTAAAAGTACCGACGTCGGTTTTTACGGTGGCGGTATAGGTGCTAGCGGCACTTATGCAATTTGGTGGAGCGGCAGTGAACTTGATGTAACGAGTTGAGGTTCCACCGGTTGGTGGACACACGGGTTTGATCGCCGTAGAGCTGGTCTTAATGCCCGCATCGGTTACCGGGCTCGTGGTCGTAGTTGTCGGCGAGCTGGTGGATGTCTTCTTTGCGGGACTGCTTGAGAGCAACACGACGAGGCCAATCACCACGCCGACGACGACGAGTGCAAAGGCGAGCCGCCTACCCGTCTTCATCCGTTTCGCGTGTTTT
>CAIVND010000223.1 GCA_903907185.1 uncultured Acidimicrobiaceae bacterium | reverse complement strand
GAGGTGGTCTTGGTTGGTGATGAGACGCACTTTCCGCCTTATGACCGTCCGCCACTTTCCAAGGAGATCCTGAAGGGTCTTTGGGAGGGGGACAAGGGTCGGCTCAAGGTTTTGGAAAACCTTGAGCCGACCATGATGCTCGGCCACCGAATTGTTCGGCTGAACGCAGCGGACAATGAGATCGAACTCGATGATGGAACGACCGTCTCCTTCGATGGGTTGGTGGTTGCAACTGGCGCTTCACCAAAGATGTTTCCCAACATCGACGTCAACACTCCAGGTGTCTATGTTCTGCGGAACTATGACGAGTCGGTGGCGCTTCGAGAGGCGATCTCCGGCGATGTAAAAGTTGGGATCATTGGCGCTGGATACATTGGCTGCGAGGTAGCTGCTACCTGCCGTCAGCGTGGACTCGACGTCACCATCTTTGAGTATTTTCCCCAGCCGCTCGAACGTACGCTCGGACCAGTGATGGGAGCGTGGGCTGCAGAGCTTCATCGTAGTCATGGCGTTGATCTACGCCTTGGCTGTTCGGTTGCCGGCGTCTCCGGCGATGGCAAGGTTGAGCGGATCGAACTCGCTGACGGAACCTCGGTAGAGGTAGACATCGTCGTCCTTGCGATCGGCGTTGCGCCCGAGACGAGCTGGCTTGAAGGGAATGGTTTCGACCTTGAAAATGGCGTGCTCTGTGATGAGACGCTGCGCGTTGTTGGGGCAGACAACATCGTTGCGGTCGGCGATGTTGCTCGGTGGCCAAACGCGATGTTCCACCGCGTAATGCGCGTCGAGCACTGGTCGAACGCAGTTGAACAGGGTGCGGTTGCAGCCCATACCTTGCTGCATCCCGAGGATGCGAAGGGATATTCGGCGGTGCCCTACGTCTGGTCGGATCAGTATGACGTCAAGATTCAGTACGTCGGTGCTGGAGGCGAGTTCCATTCGATCTTGGAAGGATCGACCGAGGAGAACAAGTTCGTTGCAGGCTATGTCTCCGACGGTCGTCTTGTTGGAGCGCTCTGTGTCAACAGTCCCGCGCGAATGGTCAAGTACAAGCGCTTTATCGCAACGTCACCGTCGATCGACAACATCGAGGCGAACCTGCCTTAGCTAGCCTCTCGCTACATTAGTTAGCGAGTTACTACTGCCTCGCTCAAACCGAACCGCCCAATCCTGATGCACCTGTGAACCGCTATCTGAGGAGACAAGCCCGTGGAACTAGCAAATGATTTTGTGGTGACCGCATCGATCGATGCGACGTGGGCGGTCCTCACCGACCTTGAGCGCATCGCTCCCTGTCTTCCAGGAGCTCAGCTCGATGAGGTCGATGGTGACGAGTACCGAGGGACGGTCAAGATCAAGGTTGGACCGATCACGAGTCAGTACAAAGGAACGGCAAGCTTCGTCAGTCTCGATGAGGCAAATCACACTGCGATCTTGAAGGCAACGGGCCGCGACACAAGAGGACAGGGCAACGCGACAGCAACCGTTACCGCCAAGCTCAGCCCTGAGGGCGACAAGACCAAAGTCAGTGTCGTTACCGAGCTCGATATCTCTGGAAAGGTCGCTCAGTTTGGTCGTGGGATGCTGGCCGATATCAGCTCGAAGTTGCTTGGCCAGTTCGCCGAGCGGCTCGAGACCGATGTTCTCGGTGCAATCGGCCAACCCGCTCCGGACGCGCCAGCAGCGGACAACACTGAAGTGTCCGACCCAAAAGATGAGCAGGCGGCCGAGCAGCCCGCCACCGGTGCTCGTCAGATCGCACCGACCGATAATGGCCCGGTAGATCTCGGCAAGCTCGCTGGACCCTCAATGTTGAAGGCAATTCCCATCGTTGGAGTTCTCTTCCTCGGTCTCGTAAAGCTGTTCCGTCGCAGGTCAAAGTCGAAGAAGCAGAGTTGAGGCGACGTAGCCCATCGACGCTCGCTCGATAGGGACGGGTACGCTAACGCGATGGAGCAGATGCCGACGGACGATGACTGGATCGCGCTCACGAGCGACCCCTTGACGACTGACGCCGCCTCATCGTGGGCGATCGCTCCGAGCTGCGGAGCTGTAGTCACCTTTGCTGGCACCGTCCGTGATCACTCCGAGGGTCGCAGCGATGTCACAACTCTTGAGTACGAGGCCTACCAGGAGGAGGTTGAGCCCCGACTTCGCGCGATCGCAGAACTCGCTCGCGAACGTTGGCCCATGATCGGTCGTCTGGTGCTCTGGCACCGCATTGGCGCACTCGGTCTTGGTGAGATCTCCGTTGTCTGCGTTGCCTCGACCCCTCACCGCCCAGAGTCTTTCGCCGTGGCACGATTTCTCATCGATACCGTGAAGGTCTCGATTCCGATCTGGAAGAAGGAGACGTGGTCACACGGTTCGGACTGGAGCCTGTGCGACCACGAGATCGAAGAGATCGAGCTCGGTGCGAGCGAGCGAGCTGAACTCGTGGGTGAGATCGATCGACGCACGGGAAGCACCATTGGTACGCACCCAGAGGGATCTGGTGCGTCGAGGTGAACCCAGTCGAGGTGAACCCAGTCGAGCAGCCACGCGCAATCGCGGTTGCGGTTCGATCGAGGTCGGTTGCGCCTTCAACCGCTCATCAGCTCACCACGATGCCACTATCAGGACCGTTGATCGATAGCTATGGGCGGGTGCACGATGATCTGCGTCTGTCGATCACGGATCGCTGCAATTTCCGCTGCGTCTACTGCATGCCCGAAGAGGGGATGGTTTTTCGAGAGCGCGACGAGCTACTGAGTTTCCCTGAACTGATAAGAGTCGCGAAGATCGCCCATCAACTCGGCGTCAACTCGATCCGACTCACCGGCGGAGAGCCACTCGTTCGCCGAGGCGTAGTTGATTTTGTCGGTGAGCTCGCCCAGCTGGGATTCTCCGATATTTCGATGACGACGAATGGGACCAAGCTCGTTGAACTTGCCCGTCCTCTGCGAGATGCGGGACTTCATCGGGTCAACATCAGCTGCGACTCGCTTCGACCCGATCGATTTCGTGAGATCCGACGCCGAGGAGAACTCACCGATGTCCTCGCCGCGATCGACGCGGCCGAGAGTGCCGGCCTTGGTCCGGTCAAGATCAACGTGGTCCTCATTGCCGGAGTCAATGACGACGAGATCCTCGACTTCGCTGCCTTTGGTCGCGATCACCAGCGCATCGTTCGTTTTATTGAGTTCATGCCACTCGATGCACCCGGAGAGTGGCAGCGTGGCGAGGTTGTCCCTGGCGCTTCGGTGATCTCATCGATCGGTGCGGTGTGGCCTCTCGTTCCCGTAACGAGCCCTGTCGTTGATCCCGCGCCAGCCGAGCGCTTTCGCTACGAGGATGGACTCGGAGAGGTCGGTGTGATCTCTAGTGTCACGCAGCCCTTCTGTGGCACCTGCAATCGGCTCCGCCTGACCGCAGATGGAGCCATAAGAAACTGTCTGTTTAGCGATGATGAGCACCCCATTCGCGATCTTTTGCGATCAGGTGCCACCGATGAAGCGATCTCCCTGGTGCTTCGGACCTCGGTTTGGGGAAAACTGCCCGGGCATGGAATTAACGACGATAATTTTCTCCGACCCCGTCGCTCAATGTCGATGATCGGCGGCTGAGTTGGCAACACTGCGTCTCTTTGGTCCAGCACGTGAGGCCGCTGGTACCT
>CAIVND010000222.1 GCA_903907185.1 uncultured Acidimicrobiaceae bacterium | reverse complement strand
GCCAAGCTCCAATCCAGACAAATATCACGATAAACCAGATACCCAGGGTAGGAGCGGGGATGTCGCCCAAGGCGTTGGTGATCGCTATATCTGCCATTGCGAAGACCGCCAGTATCAACGATCGCCGTCCCTGAAAAAGTCGACTTGGAATGAAGAAAAAGATAAGTCCGGCGAGGAGGTTCGCACCATCAAGGACTAAGGACGTCCTTGTCTGATTATCAATAGCTCCTGGAAGCAGATCGCTAGCAAAGCCGATGACGCCAGTGGCAAGGAGCAGAGCGCCACCCTGGCGGATCGCCCGACGGGACATTCCAGGGTCATCCCTGCCCACCTCAACTGGTCCGCGGGGACGAGATCTCCGCTCCCCACTCGCAAAGCTGGACGCGATCATCGAGGACGCCCGATTTAGGCGCCCGGATAGGCGGTCTCTTACTGCGCTCACTCCTGCTCGAGCATTCATCTCTTTTACTAACGACCGTCGAGTCCAGATTATTGAACGGGCACCTGCCTTTTGAAGCTACCCGCCATCCCCAAAGTGTCGCTAGGTCGACGGAAGCCGATGTTCACCCGAAAGGTGTGCCCAAAGGACGCTGATCGCGAGACGATGTTCGCAGGACCAGCTCTTCTACTTAGGAGTTTCCGGTTGCTTGTGGCACAAGCTCGATCGAAACGAGGTGGTTTGGAGCATCGACGATATATCTAGTGCATGGATGAACATCGGTAACCGATGTTGGGGGGATGACCTTCCATCCCATGAGACCGACTGTCTTGATGAGGTCAACGGCCTCAAGATAACCCTCTTGGAGAGAAAGGCATGTCGTCGAATTTGACCTCTCGGCGAGACCAGCGTTAAGGACGATGATCTTCTGATCCAATGGGCTGAGCCCCCCTACAGGCTCAGCCAGCTTCAAGAAGCTGCAGACAGCTGGATCTGAACTAGAAAACACCGCGGCAGAACCTGATGGTTCGACACACTCAACAAGTGGAGCGTCAAGAGGCGCACCCATCTTTCCGTCAACCCAAAGTCTCGTGCAGGTCACTAAGGGCGATTGATCCATCGCGTGAAGATGAAGAGGTGAGTGAGTTGTAGCACCGGCGTAACAGCCAACCTCAGTCGGTGTTGTAACTGGTCTTGTCAGCTCAAATGATGCCGCCGCTGTTGCTAATGAGACCGCAGCTGCGAGCGGGAAGACAATGAATCGACGTTTCCACCAGGGTACTTTTGGCTTTAATGCCAGAATCTCGCGCATAGCGCGCTGGACGGCTGGGCTCTCATGGAGTCCCACAAGCGAACCAATCGGCACGGGGTTAACTCGACCAAGACGACTGATTGCCTCATCTGCGTTCACCTCCGCGACATATCGCCTTCCCCAAGGACTAATCATTGGCTTCGTCGCCTTCATCGTGTCCAAAAGAGTCAGAGAGACCGATCGCATCTGGACCTGACCCGTCCCGCTGATCGACACCTAGCCCATCTTGATCGTGATCTTCTTCGGGATTGTCGTCGAACTCAGCTTGAACAGAATCTTCGTAATCGAGCGCGGATCGAAGCGCAGCCTTCGCACGATGCAGCCGCACATCAAGAGTTTTCACGGTACAACCGAGCACTTCAGCTGCCTCAGGGTGACTCAGGCCGTCCCAGACGATGAGTTGAAGTACATCTCTATGCATTTTTCTAAGACTGTTAAACGCACGTCGTATCGGAGTGTCATCTTGGCTCCCAACCTCATCAAGATCTAGAAGGACTGCATCGTAGGTACGAACAGCTGAGATTCGTTCGATCAGCTTCCACCGTCTGATCGAACTTCGTTCGTGATTGCCTATTGTCCTCCGAGCGACAAAGAGCAACCATTTTCTTGTATCCGGTGGAGCAGGAACCTTATCTAATTTTTGCCAAGATATTTGAAAAACGGCATTTGTAATCTCTTCAGCATCAGCAGTATTTGCAACTCTGCGCAGGATGTATGCAAAAACCTCTTCGTAGTAGTTCGCGTAGATCTCTTTGAAAAACGCATCGTTGCTGCTTGCCAGATTGCGCGGCCTTTTCACGTCAGTCTCTGTTCACCACAACGTGTCCGGCATCGATGTATTCCTTACATTTTTGCGATGTCAGCGCAAACTATTGCTTGTCGCGATCTTGATCGTTAACTTCATTCAGTTCGCGCTCTTCGATCGTGAAATATTTAATAATTGAAATGAGGGTAACAGATGAGAATTTCAACAAGTCGAATTCGACGCGTAACTTTTGTCCTAGGTGTCGCTGCATTTTCGGTACTTCCAAGTGTGTCAATGGTGTCTGCATCGGCTCCTCCATCGGGTGCCGCTACATACAACGGAAATACCATCTACCTGTCGCAGGGTTGGCAGGGTGCACATGCTTGTGGCGTGGTCTCGTCCTCTGACATCATCTGCTTTGATACAGCAAATGAACTCACTGCGGCGCTCGCGAGTCAGAGCTCACCGGCCTTTTCAGCACAATCATCGTTTGCACAACCATTCACCAGCTGCAACGGCGAACTTGACCTCTATTCGGATATCAACTTTGGCGGCGATCTACTCATCATCGACTCGCCAGTTGGCATTGGGATCAACTTGAACAACTTCGGTTGGGGCGACACCGTTTCAAGTTGGATCAATCAATTCAACTGTGCCTCGTACGCTTGGAAGACCACCAACGGCAGTGGTAGCAGGCTCACGATGGGAGCAAATGGTTCCAATAGCTAGATCG
>CAIVND010000221.1 GCA_903907185.1 uncultured Acidimicrobiaceae bacterium | reverse complement strand
TGGAATGCCTTCGATAAGTCCGTTTCGGTAGAGAAGCTCCCCCGGCCAAGATCGGTCCCTAAGCGATGAGCAGTGCTGCGAGGATCTATAACCCACTACAAGATCTCCCAACCGGAACTGTTGTTCTCCAAGCGAGCGCTGGAACTGGAAAAACCTTTTCGATTGCGGCACTTGTTGTTCGTTACCTCGCAGAAACTCAATTGACGATTGATCGGCTCCTTGTTGTTACCTTTACGCGCGCCGCGGCTGCCGAATTAAAGGATCGGATCCGCGAGCGACTGCGAGAATCGATAGCTGCGCTTGCCTCCGGTCGGGCGCAGGACCATCCTGATGAGATCGTACGGCTTCTTGCCGCGCACGATGTCGTCATTCGTGAGCGACGCCTCTCCAAGGCTCTGGAGAACTTTGACAGCGCCTCGATTTCAACGATCGATGCATTTGCGCAGCAGGCGCTTGCCTCGTTCGGGTCATCGGCCGATGTCGCCGTTGATGCAAATTTTGTCGCAGACGTTTCGGACTTCATCCGTGGTGCTACTTCGGATGTCGTTGCAAAATATCTCCTTGATCCAAAATACGAGAATGTACAAGCTCCAAAATTGAAGTTGCTCACCCGACAGATCGGCATCATTCTCAATAACACCGAAATTCACATTGAGCCTGATGAAAACGCCGAAGCGTTACTGCCGGAGTTCGTAATGCATCGTTCGATTGTCGATGACGTAATCCGAAGAATTGAGATCGACCAACAAAAACTGAACTTGACGACCTACAGTGACCAGTTAATTCAACTTCGAGACGTAGTTCGTGCCAATGATGCGGGTGAGTTCCTGCGTCAGCGATTCCGTGTCGTCCTCATCGACGAGGTGCAAGATACGAACCCTGTGCAGTGGGAGATCTTTCGTGAGCTCTTCGGCAATCAGGGCAAAGGGAGCACGCTCATTTTGGTGGGTGACCCCAAGCAAGCGATCTTCCGCTTCCGGGGTGCAGATGTTCGGACCTTTGTCTCTGTTGCGGAAACGAAAGATATCGCCAAGTTCTCGCTGGGTACGAACTGGCGATCTGATGGTTTGCTGGTCAATGCGCTGAATCACCTCTTTCGAGGCGTCTCATTTGGTGAGCAGCGAATCCCTTATCACGAGGTCGTGGCCTGCGAGAACCATCGCTTTCAACGAATTGCGTCGGTGGACGAAGATTCTTCGCTCCCAGTATTCGAGTTCCGCCTTCTGTCTGATGCCCTGCGTCCGACACAGACTACGAGTAAGGCGCAAAAGCCGATCGTGACGGATGTCGCAGCGTCGGTCATCGCAAGTGATATCGCGACTTATGTCGTTCAACTCCTGGAATCGGCGCAGATACCCGATACAGACACGAAGTTGCTGCGTCGTGTGTCGCCTAAAGATATGGCGATCTTGGTTACCAAGAATGCGCACATCGCCGAGATACAGGTTGCTCTTCGTGAGGTTGGGGTGCCCTCTGTGGTTGTCCGAGGAGAGAGCGTCCTCCATTCGGAGGCTTGTCGACACTGGCGGATGTTGCTCAGTGGAGTTGCTCACCCTTCAGACCCTCGCCTTGCGCGCGGGGCAGGACTGACCTACCTCTTGGGTATTGATATCGCGCTGATTGCCCAGGATGACGAGGGCACTCTTACGGCCCTACAGGAGCGACTTTCGCGTCTAGCAGCAATTTTGGAGCGATTTGGCGTGGTGGAATTCTGCGATCGTCTTTTTCGAGAGAATCATGTTGCTGAGCGAGTTCTGGCTCTCGCGGAGGGAGACCGCCTCTTTACAGATCTCGCACAGATCTCCTCGTTGATCCAAGCGCATTTCGTTGGTGTCACTGCTAGCCCCGCAGGACTTCTCGCAACGCTC
>CAIVND010000220.1 GCA_903907185.1 uncultured Acidimicrobiaceae bacterium | reverse complement strand
TGTCTTTCTCACCATAAGTTACCCGAACCCAAGGTACGGGAGACTTAGGGACCCAATGGCGCACGGATGAACTTCGCCGATGCATGCCAGATGCTGCGATAGTCTGCGAAAGTGCTGCTTGCACGTTGTATTCCCAAGGAGATCCATAGATGAAGTCCGCTGAGATCTGGAAAAATATCCATACCGAGCGGGCGAGTCTCGCTGATCTTTTGGCAACGCTCACCCCGCAACAGTGGGCGCAGCCCTCTTGGTGTTCCAGTTGGTCCATCAGTCAGGTGGCTGGTCACGTGTTAGCCGCCGCCGAACAGACACCACTCAACTTCTATCGCAAGCTCGCAGCCGCGGGCTTTAAGTTCAACGTTTTCACGGACAATGATGCAAAGCGACTTGGTGCACTTGCTCCCGACGAGATCGTCAGCCGTCTCCGTCTGCGGACCTCGACCACGAATGGGCCTCCGGCTCCGACGATCGCGATGTTGGGCGAGATCGTCGTGCACAGCTCAGATATCCGTCGACCACTTGGGCTTGATCATGTTGCTCCGACGGCTGCGCTCGTTGCAGTGGCAGATAGTTGGAAGAACTCGAATCTTCTCATCGGCTCAAAGCGTCGGATCACTGGGGTGCAGCTCTTGGCAACCGATACGGACTGGTCACATGGCACGGGCCCACAGGTCACCGGGACGTTGAACTCCTTGATACTCGCGATGACCGGACGCAAAGAAGTTCACTCCGAACTGTCTGGCGAGGGTGTCACCGTGCTTGCCGACCGTCCGTAAGGGTGATCTACGAGGGGTTCCTCGTTGTCGGGCACGAACACATCCTGCGCGATGATGTGAAGACACCAGATCTGACCGGTGGAGGGACGAACTATGGCAAACCTTGTGGTGCACTTTGAGATCTATGCAGAAGATATTGAACGGGCAGCTGACTTCTACCGCAACGTCTTTGGCTGGGCGTTTCAGACCATGGGTGAGATGAACTACACACTCGTCTTCCCGAGTGGGGAGGTCGAATACGGTCCCGCCAAGAAAGGTATCAATGGCGGACTTCTTCTCCGTCCGGGTCTAGCTCCTCAGGACACCTTGGCAGCGCCGAACGCCTTCGTTTGCACGATTGGTGTCGATGACATCGATGCATCGGTGGAGGCAGCAGAGCGACATGGCGGACATGTCGACATGGCAATCACACTTGTTGAAAACGTCGGTCGCCTTGCCTACCTACGCGACACCGAGGGAAACCTCTTCGGGGTGCTCGAGCCGCTTCCGATGACTGGCCAGTAGTCCCGCCGACCGTTGGAGGAGACCGCTACCCTCCGATGGTCTTGAGGACTCGGATGATCGCTTTCAAAGATTCGAGGCGAAGCAGAGCGACGATGTGCTCGGAACCCTCAGCCTCCGCCGCTTTTCTCTGGAGTCCGAGAAGCGCTGGCTGAAAGTGTTCAAGTTGACGGGCTGCAAGCTGATCTGCTCTTCGACCTTGGCGCGCTAAAAGCAGGATCTTTGCCATGAGCTCGGTTCTTGCATCGCGAGGATGATCGACTGGCTCCCCGAGCCACTTGGCCAAGCTGTTGCGCGCACCCGAAGAAATTGAATAGATCGTGCGATTCGCTCCCTTGTCGCCACGTTCAGTGAGGACCGGCTCGATCAATCCGTCAGCTTCAAGGCGCTGAATTGCGCGGTAGACGAGCGGGCGGGGAACGGTCCAAACCTCGCCGATCGGGCCGCCTGCTTTGAGTTCTCGCGCGATTGAGAACCCGTGACGGTCCTGCTCGTCGATCAGCGCGAGCACAATCCATTCAGTCACCGAGAGCTTCAGCACAGCGCCAGTTTCCACTCCTATAACTTGCCAGAGATTTTCTGCACCGTTAGGGTAAGTTATCGATTAGTTACTAAGAGACTAATAAGTGTTTGAATGCCATCGATCTTCGATCGATTGAAGGAGAACTCCGTTGAAGATTCCTACTCGCATGTTCGCCCGCTCGGTACTCCTTGCGCTCATTTTCGCTCCTTTTGCAATTGCCGGCAACGTTGCCGCTTCGACAACGCAAAAGCGGGTAAAGCTCGTGGGAACGATCAATGTCTCAGCAGCCTCCTCGCTTACCGCAGCCTTCACTCAGATCGGCGCGAAGTTTCACAAGCTCTATCCCTACACAATGGTGAACTTCAACTTTGGATCGTCTACGACGCTCGCAACCCAGATCCTCGCCGGTGCGCCCGCGGACATCTTCGCCTCGGCAGACCTCACGGATATGGACACCTTGGTGATCGCAGGGGCTGTGCGAGTCGCACCGAAGATCTTTGCTCGCAATACCTTGATGATCGCTGTCAAGCCCAACAACCCACTGCACATCACTGGGCTTTCGAGCCTCTCAAGCGCAGGTGTTGTCGCTGAATGTGCGGCTAGCGCTCCCTGTGGCATCTACGCTGCAAACGTGTTGAAGCGAGCGGGCGTGACGATTGCGGCGAACAATGTTGACCGGACTCAGAACTCAACTGCCACGGTCGATCAGGTCTCCTACGGTGACGCGAACGCTGCCATCGTCTACGTCACCGACGTCAAGGGTCAAGGCGCCTTGGTGAGTGGTGTCAAGATTCCATTACAGCAGAACACCATCGCCGACTATCCAATCGCCCGACTGACACGAACGCACAACGTGCACCTCGCCGGTGCCTTCGTTGCATTCGTAGAGTCAAAGGCTGGACAGCGTTCGCTCGCCGCACAGAAGTTTCTTGCTCCGTAAACCCACACGATCCGTGGTTCGGCGTCGTGTACGGAGTGTTCCACTTCCGGTAGTGGTGATTGCCACCATCACCCTTGGTTTTCTCGTCATCCCCTTTGTTGGACTGTTATCTCGGGCTGCGTGGGCGACCATGTGGCAGGATCTCACCTCACCGGTCGCTCTCAGTGCACTTCGGCTTTCACTTGAGTGTTCGCTGGCTGCAACGGCACTCTCGGTCATCTTCGGTGTTCCACTCGCCTGGGTTCTCGCTCGGGCGACCATCCCTGGCCGTTCGGTGGTCCGGGCTTTTGTTCTGCTACCAATGGTGCTTCCTCCCGTTGTTGGTGGCGTTGCACTTCTGTTCGCGTTTGGACGGACAAATGGACTCATCGGTCCGTGGCTCTTTCACACCTTCGGGCTGCAGCTGACCTTTACTCCCGCTGGCGTCGTGATGGCAGAGACCTTCGTGGCCATGCCGTTTTTGGTGATCACCGTCGAAGGTGGATTTCGCTCGCTCGATACCCGTTATGAGGAGGCGGCCGAGACGCTTGGGGCGGGTCGAGTGGTCACCTTTTTGCGTGTCACCCTGCCGCTCCTGAAGCCCTCGCTCTTCGCTGGAGCGGCACTTGCGTGGGCACGAGCACTTGGTGAGTTCGGAGCCACGATCACCTTTGCCGGAAATATTCAGGGAAAGACCGAGACAACACCACTAGCGGTCTACCTACTCCTAGAGTCAGATCCAAACGCAGCGATCGCGTTGAGTCTGGTTCTGCTATTGGTCTCGCTCATTATCTTGATCACGCTCCGTGATCGATGGTTTGGACTTCGACGATGACGCTCCATGCCTCGATCAATCTGAAGATTGGCACACTTGACCTTGACGTAGAGCTTGACTGTGGTGACGAGATCGTGGTCATCCTCGGTCCAAACGGAGCAGGGAAGTCAACCTTGCTCCGTTGCCTCGCTGGACTGCTCCCGATCGATAGCGGCGAGATCATCGTCGATGGCGAGATACTTGACAAACCCGAGACCGGTATCTTCGTCGCGCCTGAAGATCGACCGATTGGCATGGTCTTTCAGGACTATCTCCTCTTTCCCTTTCTCAGCGCGGAGGAGAACGTCGCCTTCGGTCTGCGCGCGCACAAGATGAGAAAGCGATCTGCACATGAAAAGGCGCGCGAGTGGCTCGAGCGGGTGGGACTGTCTGATGAGGGTGCACTCATGCCGAGCGCACTGTCGGGTGGACAGCACCAACGGGTCGCGTTGGTGCGGGCGCTTGCAATCAATCCGCGTCTTCTCATTCTCGACGAGCCCCTCGCTGCACTTGATGTGAGCTCCCGAGTCGAAGTTCGTAGAGAGCTCAGCGAGTACCTCGGCGCAGTTTCGGGGACACGGCTTCTCGTTACTCACGACTTGACAGATGCGCACGTGCTTGCGGACCGGGTTGTGATCATCGAATCGGGAAGCATCCTTCAACAGGGCACGATGGCGGACCTTGTCCGCAACCCCAGGTCCTCCTATGTTGCTGAGCTGGTTGGGTTGAATGGACCTGGTACCGGAGCGATGGCCGACGGATAGCTAAGAGTAGGAGTACGGTCTTCTCGTGCAACATCGCTCTCTAGCCTGTGTGATCGAGTCGGCGAACGAGGGGAGAGTGGGAGGTTGACGGCGACCCGAGCAGAATCTCTGGTGACCCAAGCTCCGCCGTTTCGGTCATGGGTGACACCTAAGCGGGCTGCGGCGCTCGCGTACGTCACGAGCATGTTCATGGGAGCGATGGATAACCACATCGTGAATGTGGCGCTCCCGACACTTTCGAAAGACTTTCACTCTTCAATCGCCTCGGTTCAGTGGACCGTTGTTGCCTATGTTCTGTCGCTTGCCGTGTGGATTCCCGCCTCTGGTTGGATCGGCGACCGGATCGGTACAAAGCGAACTTTCTTGTTGGCGCTCGTGATCTTTACCCTCGCATCAGCAGCCTGTGGTCAGGCGCGTAACCTGCCGGAGCTGATTGTCGCGCGGGCCTTTCAAGGCATGGGCGGTGGGATGTTGACTCCGTCGGCGATGGCAATGTTGTGGCGCGCCTATCCGCCTGCTGAGCGTGCGCGTCTCGGGCGCATCTTGATTCTGCCGATCCTGATCGCGCCCGCAGCGGCACCGGTCTTGGGTGGTCTTTTGATCCAGGATCTCTCTTGGCGCTGGGTCTTTTACGTCAATCTTCCCTTCGGCATCATTGCGATCATCTTCAGTTCGCTCTTTCTTGTTGAGCATCGTGAGGTTGCAAAGGGAAGGTTTGATCTTTGGGGGTTTTTTCTCTCCGGTGGCGGACTCGCGGCGATTCTTTATGCGATCAGCCAAGGATCGGTAGAGGGTTGGACCTCGTTTGGTGTTCTTCTCGCTGCGGGTATTGGTCTCGTTGCGTTTTCACTTTTTATCCGTATGGAGCTTGGACGACCAGACGATCCGCTTCTCAAGATTCAACTGATGGGCAATCGTCTCTTTCGCGCCGCTAATACCGGAATCGCGCTGTCAACCGCGTCGTTTCTCGGGATTCTCTTTCTCACGCCAGGATTCCTCCAAGAGGCTTTGCATCAAAGTCCACTGCAGTCTGGTCTGATCACCTTTGTCGAGGCATTTGGTGTTGTGCTCTCAACGCAGAGTCTCGGTCGGCTCTACTACCGGATCGGTCCGCGTCGCATGTCCGCTGCCGGTCTGTTTGGCCTATCGCTCGTTATTATCTCGATGCTTTTTGTTCATGCCGGAACAAATCTCTGGGTAGTGCGCGGCTTGCTATTTGCCGCTGGCTTCGCGAACAGTACGGCGTTCCTGCCACTGCAGACTTCGATGTTCACCACCATTGCGCCCTCGGATACCGGACACGCGTCGGCGATCTTTAACGCACAGCGTCAATCTGCACTTGCGATCGGTGTCGCGATTCTGTCGACGGTCGTTGCGGGATCGCATGGTCCAATCGTCAGCGCCTTCCATCACGCCTACATCGCTGCCGCACTCATTGCACTTTGCGGCGGCGTCGCCTGTCTGACATTGGTTCATGACAGTGATGCCTCAGCGACGATGGTGCGCTCTCGAAAGATTGCTTCATCAGACGATACGGAGGAGTAGCTCGAAGGTCGGTCTCTGAGTGCCATCGCTGACCACCGAGTAATAGCGTGGGGTCAGATACTCCTCTGGAGCTTGGTCGCGATGACACGTGATTCGCAACGGTTCACAGATCTAAGGACGAAGTATCGAGAACGAACAATCATGAACGAAAGAGACAGTGAGGGGGCCGACTGTGAACGTGATCGGTGGTGTTGATCTTGAGGGAACATCAGTAGTAGTTACTGGCGGTGCTCGCGGCATCGGGCTCGCAATGAGCAGAGCCTTAGCGACCGCAGGCGCCTCGGTTCTGATCGCCGACATCGACGACGAACCAATTCAGGCGGTATTGACCGAGGCATTGGGCGATGTCCATGGTCTCCGCACAGACGTCTCATCAGAGACCGATGTCAACGCGCTGGTCGAGCAGGCTAAAAATCTTTTCGGCCACCTTGATGTCGTTGTCAACAATGCAGGGATCAGCCTTGGCACCATTGAGGGAGGGGACTCTCCACAAGATGCGTGTGCCTTCTATGAGGTAGGCCCCAAGACGTTGCAACGCTTCTTCGAGGTGCATGTGCTGGGTTCGTTCCTGGTGCCCCGTGAGGCGGTGAAGGGGATGGTGGACCAGGGCTTCGGCAGAATTGTCACGATCACTACGAGCCTTGACACCATGACCCGGGCCAAGTCGGCGCCCTATGGTCCAATGAAGGCGGCGAGCGAGTCATTTACCTCGATCATGGCGCACGATCTTGAGGGTACTGGTGTGACGGCAAATGTATTGATCCCCGGTGGTGGGGTGCTCACCCGTTTTGCCAGTGCGGCCCGAACGCGTGCTCCGGGTTCGATGCTCGATGCCGCCATTATGGGCCCACCTGCAGTGTGGCTTGCGTCGCGAGCCTCTGATGGGGTGACTGCGATGCGTTTCAGCGCCAATCGATGGGACAGTTCTCTGCCAAGTGCAGAGGCCGCGCAACTCGCAGGCGCTCCAATTGCATGGCCGTCGGATCGACCGCCGCGTTAGGCGAACAAATAACACGCAATCACACAGGAAGGCTCTCTGTGTGATTGGTTAACGTCGAGACGGCCAAGGTTCTGGGGACAACCTTGGACGTCACGACGTACTCTTATCTTTCCCACCGCTGCTGAGACGCGACTGAGATTTGCGTAAAGATTTGCGTAAAGATTTGTGACAAAGATTTCAATTTGGATTCCAATAACGAAATTGCTTGACGTCTGTTTTTGCAATCGTTAGGTTGAAATTGTCACGACGTCGGGTCCCTTTTTTGGGTTCCGCCGTCGTGACCCCCTGGGGAACATGCCTAGCAATGAGGGGGTCAAATGATGAGCATTGTCATTGATGACAACAAAGTTCAATGTGAGGTCTGTGGCGCAGTAGGTTCTCGCCGCTTTCG
>CAIVND010000219.1 GCA_903907185.1 uncultured Acidimicrobiaceae bacterium | reverse complement strand
TATCGCATTAAACGTGTTGGTATCAACCTCTTCACTCGCGATCTCGAGCCCGACGTAGTGAGCTTCCGCGACGATCTTGAAGCCAAGCTTCTCGGCGACGGTCACCCAAGGCTCCATAATTGCGATGGCATCGATGACTCCGTCTCGCAAGAGCTCAAAGCGGTTGGCTCCTGCCTGGACCATCTTGATCTCTTCAGGGCGCAGGAAACCCTCAAGCGTTTGAATCGCGACGTAGTGCGAACCGTGGTGAAAATTGACTCCGATTGGAATGTTTGCAAGATCTTGGGGAATGTTCACGGGTGAATCTGGTCGTACGATGATCGCTTGGGTTCCGACCGCCGAGCGCTTCGCGATCACCCTGGCTCCACGCTCAGAGTCGTAGGTCCTGCGAACCTGGCCCCATTCGCAGGCGCGGTAAAGCGAGGCATCGCCCTTTTCAAAAGGCACACCACCACCGCCGGTGAATGACGGCACCAGATTTGGATCCTCCACCAGTTCAAAGGCGCGCGTCCCGGAGACGTTGGCATCGCCATTGGGATCTCCGTGAGGAACTAGCACAACCTCAAGACCCTCTTCGGCAAAATATCCTTCGTCGCGAGCCACGTAATACGGGAGCGAGAAGACAATGCTGCTGACCTCACTTACGATCCTTTTCAAAGCCATGTAAATACCCCTTTTCATAGCGGACCCGGGTCGACGCGCCCTAAATCATAAGGCGATCCCCCCAGTGATTGGGAAAAAACTGGATCGTCGGCACCTCAGCACCACTCCCGACCCCTCGACGGGGCAAAGGGAGGGTCTCAACCAGTGACCCAATCTGCCTCGTTGGCCAGTATTCAACTGCCGCTCTTGTTCCGATTAGACGTAGCATCGAATCTGACGCCGACAAAATCGCCTCATCCCCGAGGTCGTTCGCGGCTCATGGTCATTCAGTACTTCTAGTAAGGGGATTCAAAGGTGCATTCGAAAACCACCAATACGGTCGTGGGCGAGTGCATCCAGGGCAACAACTCTGGAGCGGTTCTATGTTGGAAGTGAAGGAATCACAGACCAACGTCAAGCCCGTGCTTGTCGGATCTATCCTGTGGATCTTTGCAGTTGCGACCGGCGCGATTGTGGCCAATACGTACTATTGCCAGCCGATTCTGCCTCGAGTCGCAGCGACCTTTCATCACAGCGTTGCCTCACTGACCTTCGTCGTGACGGCAACTCAGCTTGGGTACGCGGTCAGCCTCGCATTCATCGTTCCCCTCGGAGATCTTGTTCGCCGCAAAAAACTCATTCCCGCTGTTTTTGCGGTTGCCGGGTTGGGATGTGCGCTCTGCGCAATCGCTCCTTCACTGACCTACCTCCTCATCGCTTCGGTGATCGTTGGAGCTGCGAGCGTCGGCGGTCAGATTCTGGTTCCATTTGTTGCAGATTTCGCGCCAACTGATCGCCGTTCACGCTCAATTGCTCTTTTGATGAGTGGACTTTTGACCGGCATCCTTTTGGCGCGAACATTCTCCGGACTTGTTGCACAGGCTCTCGGTTGGCGAAGTGTCTATTTTGCGTCAATGGGGATCATGCTGGTGCTTGCGGTGGTGCTCTTCCTCGTCATCCCCGACGAACCAAAGCGCGATCACGGCAATTACGGAAGGCTCTTAGTTACGACCGCTCAACTTTTGCGACGAGAGCCAATTCTGCTTCGTCGTTCAGTCCTTGGAGCCCTTGTCTTTGGTTGTTTCACTGTATTTTGGTCATCGTTTTCTTGGCAGGTTTCAAAGCCACCATTTTCCTATAACTCGTTCACGATCGGCCTCTTTGGAATCATTGGGTTGTCTGGCGTGATCGCGGCAAACACTGTCGGAAGAGTTGCAGACCGTCATCGCGGAAAGACCATTACCTATCAGGTGACGGTCGCCGCTGCGGCTGCCACGTTGGCATCTTTTGTATTTTTTATCCTCGGATCAACAAGTATCGTCGTGATCGTTTTTGGGGTGATCTTGCTTGATGCTGGTACCCAAGGTGTCCAGCTTTCTAATCAAACGCTCATCTATGGATTGACGACGGCATCGCGAAGTCGAATTACGAGTGCATACATGTTTGTTTATTTCCTGGGAGGAACCGTTGGTTCTGCGCTGACCGGGGTGGCCCTTGAACATTCGGGATGGAGAGCCTCATCGACCGTTGGATTGGTTTTGGGCGTTGCAGCAGTGGGGATTTCGATCGCCGAACTGTTGAGAAACCGCAATCTCGCAGACGCTGGTTGCGAGGTTGAGGTCTCTTGATCGACATTCAAGTGGGTAGTTGAACGCCGATGGAGGTACATCTGGTTGACGGGACCTACGAACTGTTCCGGTATTTCTTCGGGCAGCCCTCCTATTTGGCGCTCGATGGACGTGAGGTCGGAGCGGTGCGCGGTGTGCTCGGTTCGCTGCTGTCGATGTTGGAGTCTGGCGTCACCCATCTTGGGATTGCAACCGACCATGTAGTTGAGTCGTTTCGAAACGAGATGTATGCCGGTTACAAAACTGGCGAGGGAATCGACGAGACTCTGTTCGGCCAGTTTCCACTCCTGGAGAGTTCGCTGGTCCAACTTGGTTTTATGGTCTGGCCGATGGTCGAGTACGAAGCAGACGACGGACTCGCAAGCGCGGCTGCACTTGCTATACAAGATTCACGCGTCGAGAGAATCGTCATCTGCAGTCCGGATAAGGATCTTGCGCAATGTGTTTCAGGGGAGCGGGTCATTGTGCGCAATCGTCGGACTGAAGTTGATTCAGATGAGGGCGCGATCGAAAAGCACTTTGGTGTACTGCCAGCTTCGATCCCGGACTGGCTAGCTCTCGTTGGCGACAGTGCTGATGGGTTCCCCGGAATTAAAGGGTGGGGAAAGAAGAGTGCCTCGACAGTGCTTCATTTTTACGGGCATCTTGAGGACATACCTGCAGAGTTTCATGGTTGGGATGAGCAACTCAAGAGATCAGTTCGCGGTGCTGCGGGTCTCTCGGCCAAACTTTCAGCCGATAAAGATCAAGCACTCCTTTTTCGCGATCTTGCGACGCTTCGCAATGATTACCCCGCCTTCGCGAATATCGATGAGCTGGAATGGATGGGTCCGTGCAATGATTTCGAAGCGACCTGCGAATATCTGGGAGCACCGCGATTGATCGAGAGAATTCATCGTCTCTGCCCCAAAACCTTGGAGTGAGGGCGGTAGCGTTAAAAGATGGCTACTCACTCCGCTAAAAAGACCTCAGGTTCCTCTCTTCGAAAGAAACCGCAACTTCGATTTCCAAAGGACAACAGAGTTCGCGCCGCGATTGCGGTTGTTGTTCTTGGCCTCATTGCGGGAATCGCTGTCGCAATAACGGGCGGGGGAAGCTCGAAGGTAGTTCTGCCGTCGGTCCCAAAGGCGAACTGTCCGCTCACCGATCTCCCGGCAAGTGGAGGAGTCCCGAATCGTCCAGCCATTGCCATCAAGATCGGGAACGAGCCGGGAGCTGCCCGTCCCCAAAGTGGATTGAACGAGGCGGATGTTGTCTTCGATACTCCCACCGAAGGATTCATCATGCGCTATTTGGCGGTATTCCAATGCCAAAGTGCACCGACGATCGGACCGATCCGCTCGGTACGGTGGGTTGATCAACGACTTGCAAGCGAACTGGGTCATCCAATTCTTGCCTTTGCAGGAGGAATCGATCCCGATGTTGCCAGCGTTGAAGCCCAGTCGAACCTGACCGCAGCGAATCTCCTTGAAGGTGCGCAGGCCGCAGGGCACCGGACTACTGACCGTGTTGCTCCAGACAATCTGTACACGAGCACAAGTGCTATCTACGCACTATTCCCGAAGTTGAAGGGGGCACCTAAGCCGATCTTCAGCTATTCGGCCGCACTGCCGTCAGGTGGTACAAAGGTTCGGGCATTCCGCCTCGACTTTTCGAGTGGCACGAATGTGCTGTGGGAGTGGAACAAGAAACTGAAGACTTGGATCCACACCTACTCGAGAAACTTTGATCATGACGCGGCAAATGGTGTTCCGGGTGATCCAGTGACGACGACGAATATCGCAGTTGTCTCGGTGAACTACACCTTTGGTCCGTATCTTGAGAGTCCTGGCGGTTCTGGTGATTTTGAGAGCCAGACCGTTGGTACGGGTCCGGGTTACGTGCTTCGAAATGGCACGGCGTACAAGGTCACCTGGTCGCGATCGGATGACACCAGTCCAATGATCTTCAAGGACTCCTCGGGCAAGATCGTCAACATGGCTCCTGGTCGTACCTGGGTGGAACTCGACCCTGACACGACATTCAAGAATCCTGCAGATACCTCGTTACTTCTTGCGCTTCCAGCGAAGAACTAACCGACTTCAAAACTCACTGCATCGACCGAGACGATGTCGCCGCGTTTTAGCTGGCGGCCTCGTCTCGTCTCGTTGATCTGATTTACTCGAACGCGATTTTCTGCAAGAAGAAGTTTTGCATCAGAACCTGAGTCGATGACATTGGCGAGCTTGAGAAACTGTCCCAGTCGGATCTCACCATCGCGTGTCTCGATCTTGCGCGTTGCCATAGGGGCGAGACTAATCCACTGATCATTCTGTCTTTGAGTCGCCTAAGGTAGCTTTCGCCACTTGAAAGAGATCGGAGATCGATGAAACTCGGACTTGCGCCTTTGACACTGTTTCGTCCTCCTCAACTTGAGCTCGTCCGCTGTGCTGGCGAGGCCGGGTATGACGCCGTTGGATTTCAACTTGGTCTCCAAGAGGTGCCCGTATCACCGCTCGCAAGCGATCCAGAGTTCATCAAACAGGCGAAGGCAGAGTTGGCACGTTGGGACCTCGAAGTCATGGAGGTCTCGAATATCGTGTTTGAGCCGGAGCGCACCTTTGACGAGGGAAAGATACTCATCGATTTTGCAGTTGAAGTTGGAGCTTCGATTGTTCAGGCCACGGTATGGGACGAAGAGCGCAACCGCGTAATTGAGCGGCTTGGTTCACTCGCTAACTATGCGCAGTCGGTGGGGCTGGGGATCAGTGTCGAATACATGCCGTATTCGCGTTGTACCAGCTTTGATGACGCTCTCTCGATCGCGCAGGGAACCGGACAGGATAATGTCCACATTGTTCTTGATACGTTGCACTTCATCCGTTCGGGTGGCTCGATCGAAGATCTCGAGCTTGAAAGCTCAAATCGCTACGCATTTGTGCAACTCTGCGATGCCCATGCGGAGACACCCGAGTTTGATGATCTCCGATATGAGTCGGTGTGGGATCGACTCCCACTTGGTGAGGGCGCTATTCCTCTGCTGGAGGTTTTGCAGCGGATTTCGGTGGATCTGCCAATTAGTCTCGAAATACCCTGTCAGCGGCTCAAGGACCTACCGTTGGTCGACCAGGCGCGAGAGCATCTGCGCATTGCGCGAGAGTTCATCACTCCTGTTAATGCTCGGTGGATGAATTAGTTCGTTGCAACAGCATCACCAAGTTCAACTTCCACGATGAGGCCATCGATCTCCGTGGGCGTTAACTGAAGTTCAACGATCGAACCCGCGTCGGTGAGATCACTTTTGCCAAGTTGAACATTGGCGAGTTGGGCAGCACTCCCTG
>CAIVND010000218.1 GCA_903907185.1 uncultured Acidimicrobiaceae bacterium | reverse complement strand
GGTGCCACCTCAGGCATTCAGTACGTAACTTTCAAAGAACAGGGACAGACCGGCAGGGAGACAGTGAGGCTCCTTGGCGATGTTGTCTATCTGCAAGGTGATGCGTTCATCTTGGAGCATTTCAATGGCTACTCCATTCCTCAGGCGCAGAGTTTTGCCGGGAGATGGGTATCGATTCCAAAATCGAACTCGGCGTTCGCCTCGCTCGCTGCAGCTTTGACGGTCCGGTCAACGACCTCAGAGTTGACCATGCCATCACCGAAAGAGCTCCCTGGAACGATAAAGGTCCTTGGGAACACGGTTCACCGACTTGAATCGAAGGTGACATCGAGATCACAGTCGGGAACGTTCACGCTCTACTGTCGCACCGGCGCAGATCCACTTCCCGTCGAGCAGCTATTCAAATCCGGCGCGGGAGACAACACCATCACCTTCAGCAGATGGAATGAGGCGGTCAACGTGACGGTACCGACGCACGCTGTTGCCATCGCAGCGACCGCGCCCGTCTAGGCAGCTGTTAGTAGCCCGTTAATCATCTATCAGGCGTCGCAATAACTTCCCTGCGCCAGCAGCACTCGCGAGCAGGCCACAGCACGATGCTGGCAACGAAAAAGGGCTGCACCAGACAGATGCCTGGCGCAGCCCGTTGATCGAACTACTCGCTTAGCTGCAGCCGCTCGTCGATCCACACGATGGGCAGCAGTAACACGAACCGGCACGCTGCATGACGTTGCCGCAGGAGTAGCAGAACGGTGCATCGCTGACCTGTAGCGAGGGAGCGGGCGTAGGTTCAATCGATGCCACGCTGTCACCTCCATCTCCGTACCGCTCGTTGTCATCGCGAACAGCGACCTCAATATCGAGATCTTCGAGCCCAGGAAGCGTTGGCTGGGTCCGCTCTCCCGTTGACAAGATGCCAAGGTCCATCCGCTCATCGAGCGACAGGTAGTCAAGGGCGAGACGACGGAAGATGTAGTCGACGAGACTCGACGCGAGACGCAGATCTGCATCATCGGTGATACCTGCTGGCTCAAAGCGCATGTTGGTGTACTTCGCAACGAAGGTTGCAAGTGGCACACCGTGTTGAAGTCCCATGCTGATCGAGATCGCAAAGGCATCCATCACGCCAGAGAGTGTCGACCCCTGCTTTGAGACCTTAAAGAAGACCTCACCGGGACGTCCATCGTCATATTCGCCAACGGTGACATATCCCTCACAGTCAGCAACACGGAAGGAGAAGGTGTTCGAACGACGACGACGGGGAAGGCGAGTGCGCGAGGTGGCGGCGGGACCTTGATGGACCGCAAGTGCACTCTCAAGCTCGGTGATCCGAGCCTGAAGTGTGCCGTCAGCCGGTGAGCCAAGCGCATCGGCCGCGTCCTGTGCAGCCGTCTTCGACATTGAAAGTGGCTGACCGACCTTGGAGTTGTCACGGTAGATCGCGACTGCCTTGATGCCCATCTTCCAGGCATCGATGTGGAGCTGCTCTACCTCTTCGACCGTGACCTCTGGCGGCATGTTGACCGTCTTTGAGATACCCCCCGAGATAAATGGCTGCACTGCGGCGAGCATCTTCACGTGACCGGTGTAGTGAATGAAGTTGTCACCCATTGAGCAGGCAAAGACGGGAAGGTGCTCGGCCTTCAACGGCGAACCAATGATCGACTTGTGCTCATCGACGTAGGCGATGATGTCCTCGATCTGTGTGGTGTTGTACCCAAGACGGCGCAGTGCTCGCGGCACGGTCTGGTTCACGATCGTCATCGTTCCCCCACCGACAAGCTTCTTTGTCTTAACGAGACCAAGGTCAGGCTCGACACCGGTGGTGTCACAGTCCATGAGGAATGAGATCGTTCCTGTTGGAGCAAGAACACTCGCCTGCGAGTTGCGGACGCCATAGCTCTCAGCAAGCTCAATTGCCGTGTCCCATGACTCCTGTGCTGCCAAGAGCAGCTCCGTTGGCACGAGCTCCTCATCGATCGCAGCAACTTCAGCACGGTGCATCTTCAAGACATTGATCATCGCATCGGCATTCTCGTGGTAGCCAGCAAACGGTCCCATCCGAGACGCGATACGTGCGGAGGTGGCATAGGCCTCACCGGTCATCAACGCGGTGATCCCCGCAGAGATTGCACGACCCTCCTCAGAGTCATAGGGAAGTCCAAGTGCCATCAACATTGCGCCGAGGTTCGCATAGCCAAGGCCGATCTCACGGAAACGGCGTGTCGTCTCTCCGATCAGCTCGGTTGGATAGTCGGCGTTCCCAACAAGAATCTCCTGCGCGGTGAACATCACCTGGGTCGTTGCCTTGAAGCCTTCGGCATCGAAGTTTCCCTCCTCATCGAGGAAGGTCAACAGGTTGATGCTCGCAAGGTTGCAGGCCGAGTTATCGAGGTGGAAGTACTCACTGCAAGGGTTGGAGCCATTGATCCGGCCGGTGTTCGGTGCTGTGTGCCATTTGTTGATCGTGGTGTCGAACTGCATACCAGGATCTGCACACTCCCATGCAGCTTCGGCGATCTCGCGGAAGAGCTTGCGAGCGGGAAGCGTCTCGATGACCGAACCATCCGAACGGCTCAATAGATTCCACTCTGCATCGGCCTCGACGGCCTGCATGAACGCGTCGGTTGCACGAACCGAGTTGTTTGCATTTTGGTACTGGATCGAGTGACTGTCCTTGCCATCGAGATCCATGTCGAATCCAGCGGCCGAAAGTGCACGGGCCTTACGCTCCTCTTGCGCTTTGCACCAGATGAACTCATGGACATCGGGATGATCAGCATCCAAGATCACCATCTTCGCCGCACGTCGAGTCTTGCCACCCGACTTAATCGTCCCTGCGGAGGCATCTGCGCCACGCATAAAACTGACCGGGCCAGAGGCCGTTCCTCCGCCATTGAGCAGTTCACGTGATCCGCGGATCTGCGAGAGGTTGACACCGGCGCCAGAGCCACCCTTAAAGATCGTTCCCTCTTCGACATACCAGTTGAGGATCGACGACATCGAGTCCTTTACGGCCAGGATGAAACAGGCCGATGCCTGCTGAGGTACGCCCTTCACGCCGATGTTGAACCACACCGGCGAGTTAAATGCAGCCCGCTGGTTAACGATGAGACTCTTCAGCTCATCATTGAAGAGCTTTGCCTCGGCCGCATCAGAGAAGTAGCCATCCTTGACTCCCCACTGGGTGATGGTGTCCGCGACGCGGTCAACGACCTGCTTGAGCGAGACCTCCCGCTCGGGAAGTCCAAGTGTTCCTCGGAAGTACTTTTGCGCCAAGATGTTCGTCGCGTTCATGCTCCACGTCAGAGGAACCTCCACGCCGAGCTGCTCAAAGGCGACCTCACCGGTGCGATAATCAGAGATACGCGAGTCACGTCGCTCCCAGACCACCTCGTCATAGGGATGCACTCCCTCAGTAGTGAACTGTCGACGAAGACCAATGTCTGCACGTGCTCCAATAATCGCCATTACCTGCTCCTCCCGGGGTCCGACCCCTTGAATACTGTCTGTCTCAATAACTTCAAACGCCGGCTCGGTCGACCCGACGCCTCCCCACCGATCCTCTACCTATTGCTATATCGCACCGCAGCGGAAACCTCTTCCACCCACCGTTACGAACCGAACCTGATCTTGTGTGATAACACCACAAAACACAATATGTAGTGGTTCAAAAATCCCCCGCTACAAGATAGGTAGCCATTACATCACTGTAGTTACGACTGTGTCAATGAACTTTTCGACTCATGTTTATGAACTCTCTGTAACACGCCGCCTGACCACAACCCGTAGTGGTTCCGAGCAACATTGGCCGGAACGCCACCCACGCTCATCACCAAAGATGGCTCTCGTGCACATCATTGTGGGGCGCCTACCGATCGACCAACCTCTACAAAACCAATCGGATCATGCCAGTCCAACACGCAGCCCGGTCGGGCAGCGGAGCTATCCAAGCTTGGGGAGCGACCTTCGGATCAAACGGATGCCCTGCGCGATCCTCTGTTCATTTTCAATCAGGGCGAACCGGACAAAGCCCTCACCGCCGTTACCAAAGCCGACACCGGGAGCGGTCGCAACCTTGGCCTCGGAGACGAGAAATTTCGCGAACTCTAGCGACCCCAACTCTTGATAGGCCTCGGGGATGCGCGCCCAGACAAACATCGTGCCCTTTGGCTTTTCGACCTCCCAGCCGATCCGGTTGAGTCCCTCACAAAGTGCATCGCGGCGACCCTGGTAGATCGCGTTGACCTCAAGCGGATAGTCCGAAGCCTCATTCATCGCAACGGTCGCGGCGATCTGAATCGGTTGGAAGGTGCCGTAATCGAGATAGCTCTTGAGTTTGGTCAACGCTGCGACAACCTCGGCATTTCCAACCAGGAATGCAACTCGCCATCCCGCCATCGAAAACGACTTGGTGAGGGTATAAAGCTCAACCGCTACCTCCGAGGCTCCGGGAACCTCAAGGATCGAGGGGGGCCGGTAACCATCAAAGGAGGTGTCGGAGTAGGCAAAGTCATGAACGATGATGACGTTGTGCTCGCGTGCAAACTCCACAATGCGCGTCATCGTCGCAAGATCGATGCAGGCCGTCGTTGGGTTATGCGGAAAGGACATGATCACGACGCGAGGCTTTGGTAACGCCAACTCCCACGCCTCCATTAAGTTCGCGAAGAAGGCCTCACCAGCATCGACCTCATTTGTCCCAAGTCCCTCAAGTCGCACCATACGAACGTCCGCGCCCGCAAAGAGCGGTGCGTAGATATGGATTGGATAGGAGGGCGAGGGCACCAGCGCGGTATCGCCAGGACCGACGAGTACCCACATCAGGTGGCTGAGTCCCTCTTTTGCTCCAATCGTCGAGACGATCTGGGTCTCAGGATCAAGCGTGACGTTGAACTTGCGGAGGTAAAGATCTGCGACTGCTTGGCGAAGCTTTGGAATTCCTCGAGAAGATGAGTAGCGGTGGTTGCGCGAATTGTGAGCGGCTTCGCAGAGTTTGTCGACAGCGATGTCAGGCGATGGGATGTCGGGGTTTCCAAAACCGAGATCGATGACGTCCTCGCCCTGACGTCGGGCTGCAAGTTTCAACGAATCTACCTGCGCAAAGACATACGGGGGCAGACCATTGATACGCCGGAAGTCCATTAGTTCACTTTACTGGAGACCACCCCCACTAACACAGCGTGACCGCCTTGGTCACTCAGTTCCGTCCGACTCACCAGCACGACCGAGTACCTCGACGAGGAACGGCAGCGAGGTGGGCCAGGAGAACACCGCCCAGGTGACTCCGGCAGCGATCAACCCTTCGACAAGCGAGCGGGCAAGGTCTGGATCAGATGGGAGCTTGCCCGCCCAAGAGACCGGGCCTTTGACTGTCTCCGCTTGGACCTTTTCGAGCGAGGCACCCCAAAGATTGAGTGTCGCTCCGAGTCTCCTTGCGACCTCATTCGTTGCGCTACTTCCTCCTCCAACCCAAACTTCAACATCCTTTGCGATCAGTGAGCTGGCAACGACTTCAAGCTCCGCGCGACGCTCATCGGCAGAGGGAAACTCAAGGCCGTAACCGAGGTACTCCTCTTCACTCTTCTCATCAGCGGTACCGATCGCTGCGATAAACGCGTGACCGGTGAGTTCATCGATGGTCTTGAGCTCCCTTACCAACACAGCGGGAACGACGTTGCCGACTCGAGCGACAAGTGTCCCAAGCGTCAGCGACCTGCGATGTGCACAGAGCGCTCCGAGCGCGGGGTAGGCGGAGATCGCCGGATCTTGTCGGCGGTGCATCGGCCAGAGGTGGTCATAGACAAACCCACCATCGAGGCCAGCATCTTCAACCTCGCTCAGTGCCGTAAGTGCCGCATCGAAACTCTCGGCGAAGGTTGGGAGGATAAGTCCAATCTTCATTGCTCTCCTCCGTTCTGCTGCCGCTTCGCTCGTTACCCAACCACGTAACCTTGATCCTTGCGAAGTGCAACTCCGCGTCAGTATTAGGCGAGTGACTCGACGCGAGACTTCAGATCGCGCAACGCTGCCGTGGTGATGAGCGCCTCGGCGCGTCGTCGGACAAATCCCGGTACCGGCACCCGAAGCCCGACCGCAAGTTCGTAGTGCACGGTGGTTGACCCATTCGCGTTCTCCTCGAACCGGTAGGAACCGTCAAGGGCGTAGGTGAGATCACCGTCACGCTGAGACCAGGAGAAGGCGTTCGGTGCCTCGGTGTAGTCATAGATCAAGATGTAGTTCGCGCTGCGCCCGAAGGCACCGACCTGGAAGGCAACTGCCGTCGGACGGCGCGCGCTATCTCGCTCCAGGACCCCGATGCGTTGAATATCAGGAAGCCACTCGGGATAGCTCTCCATGTCGGACGCGACCGAGAAGCAGAGACTTGGTGGCGCATCCACCACGATCTCCACCGACGTACGCTCCACAGCCTGCTCCCTCGGTCGACGTTACGCGCTGACCAATTGGTCAGCTACGTCAAATGTATCTGACCGCTCCATCAATAAGGTGCGAACCTGGGCCGTTACTACGCCCGAGCTGCGAAGAGGTCATTACTCGACGCGAGCTAACGCCACCGAGAGTCTCTCTGCGAGCACGTCATAGTCGAAGTCCGTTTCAACCCTTGCCCGTCCAGCCACACCAAATCCGTGCCGCAGTCCTGCGCTCGTCAGCAGTCGAGCTAGTGCTGTCGCGGTCCCCTTCGGGCGCGAGGGATGGCGGACGACAATGCCCGTGCTTTCGTCGGTCACCGCGTCTCCCGCACCGCCACTCGCTCCGGCAATCGTCGCCACCCCTGCTGCCGCTGCCTCCAAGAAGACGATACCGAACCCCTCCTGCTCAAGACCGAACCATCGATCTCGACAGACCATCGCAACGATGTCGCCACAGCCATACAGATCAGCGAGATCTGCCTCATCAACAAGTCCAAGAAAGCGCACCGGTGCGCGATAGCGCTCAACTAGGCGCTCGAGTCGTTTGAGATCTCGTCCAGCTCCCCCGATCACCACCTCTAGCGTCGGGAACTGCGCGTGGAACTTGGCAGCGCCCTTGATCAACACATCAAACCCCTTTCGGGGCACCAGTCGGCTGACACTCACCACGCAAAGTGCCGAGGGTGAAACACCAAACTTGGACCGAGCGATCCGTCGTTCCTCCACCTCAAACGGATGGAATCTGTTGATATCCACACCAGGTGGGATGACGACCACCTCCGGAGTATCTGCACCACTTATTCTCCGTGTTTCGCGTGCCGGATAGTCGCCTGCGGCGATGATCAACTCTGCACCGGAGATCGAACGACGCATCAACCGACGCAGCACCGGGAGGTGACCGGGAACTCGGATCTCTGCACCGTGAACGATCAGGGAGTAGGGCAGCGAGAGCCGTGGCCCAATGAGTCCGATTGGGAATACCGGATCGAGAACAACGTGGGTTGCCCCGATCTCTGCTGCGTAGGACTCAATCGCCTTGCGCATTGCACGCTTTGGATGGAGCATCGGGACCGACAGTCGCCGAATTCGGAAATCTTGTCGTTCATCGAACGAGGCTGCTCCCTCGTGATCAATCGTCAAGACGGCAAAACGATCGGCGGGCAACCGCCGCCACAGCTCATAGAGATATGACTGGATTCCACCGATCTTCGGTGGAAAATCATTGGTGACAAGCAGATGAGTCATCGTGTGCCAAGCGATGTTCTCGAAGTCGTACTAGCTGACCCGCTTACGGTGGCGGATTGTTGGGATAAGTCCGGCTCCATTAAGCAGACGAAGCGCCCGCGCATCGTCTGCATCGAAGATAACTGCATCTTGTGGGTCGCGCCCAAGGAGGAAGTTAACCACGCAGTCGTTGCAGGTCTCTGTGCCATCGAACTCGCAGTCATTACAGCTAACGGTAAGTGTTGAATCATCCATTTGGCCTTCACCCTCCATTCGGGTCGGATTACTCCGCTCCGCATCGGTTAGGCAATAGCATGATCCCTCGGTGTGTCAGTCCCTCAGAGGATCGTGTGACTAGACGGCTGTGGAAGACGGCGAGGACTCTTGATCGTCCTCAAGAGTCTCGATTGCATTCGTCCGTCCGCACCAGCGACAGGTAACCGACTCGATCTCGAAGGAGAGCACCTCCTCCTCTTCGATTCGGCGCTCGCCACCGAGGGTGAAGTGTTCGAATGCATTGGTGCGTTTGGTTGAGACGACATCAAACCGAGTCCGGTTTCCACAGGCATTGCAGCGATAATGGGTCACATGCAAAAACTAGCGCAAAGAGCTACGACGTGACATTGCATCCGCATTTTTCAAAAACCGCATCGATCTCGTCAGCCCGTTAGTGCCCGGGTCATCATCGAGGAAAGTCCTCTCAGCGCGCGACCTCGGTGAGAGATCTCGTGTTTCTCCGCGAGCGAAAGTTCAGCAAAACTTCGACCACCACCCTCGTCGGGGACAAAAACTGGATCGTAACCAAAGCCATCGGTTCCCGCCGGTGCGAGCGCGATCGTTCCGTCAACTTCGCCAACGCAGGCGAGCTCTCGACCGTCAGGGAACTTCGCCACCGCGACCGTTCGAAACTGTGCTCGCCGATTGGCCTCACCATCGAGCGCACGAAGAAGCTTGGCGACGTTGTCCTCATATCGAGCGTCCTCTCCGGCGTAGCGAGCGGAGTAGACACCGGGGGCACCGTCAAGCGCCTCGACAAACAGACCCGTGTCATCACTGACACAGATGAGCTTGGTCGCTGCACAGATTGCATCGGCCTTCAAGAGGGCATTCTCGTAGAGCGTCTCGCCGGTCTCTTCAACATCGGGGATCTCGCTTGGACGGGCAATCAACTCGACCTCGTTTGACAGGTTTGCCCGCAGGATCTCCTCGATCTCGATCATCTTGTCGGGATTCGCGGTAGCAAGGACGATCTGGATCGACATGGACTGGGCCTGAAGTAGGTCGCTGGACTAACGCTGCGGTGGCGGCGTGGTCAGCACCATTGCCTGTCGAGCGGTGAGATCGATGATGCCATGCTCAGCAAGATGGAGCAGCTCATCGAACTCGCCACGGCTGAAGGCCTTGCCCTCAGCGGTGCCCTGAACCTCAATAAATGTTCCCGAACCCGTCATGACGACGTTCATATCGACCTCCGCTGTCGAGTCCTCTGAGTAGTCAAGGTCAAGAAGACAGTGCTCGCCGACGACGCCGACCGAGATCGCAGCTAGCGAATCGGTGAGTGGGTGCTTGGCGATCGTGCCGGCTGCGACCATCCTCGAGCAGGCGTCGTGTAGCGCGACGTAGGCGCCAGTGATCGATGCGGTGCGCGTGCCACCGTCTGCTTGAATGACATCGCAGTCAAGCGTTACCTGTCGCTCACCAAGCACCTTCATGTCACAGACCGCTCGAAGTGAGCGTCCGATGAGTCGTTGGATCTCATGAGTCCGCCCAGACTGATGACCACGTGTCGCCTCACGAGAGACCCGCTCGGGCGAGGACCCGGGGAGCAGTGAGTACTCGGCGGTGACCCAACCCTTACCCGAGTTCTTCATCCACCGGGGGGTGTCTTCGCTCACCGACGCGGTGCACAGCACGCGAGTCTTTCCCATCACAATCAGTACCGATCCGAGGGGAAACTCCGTGTAGTCGCGGACGATCTCAACGGGGCGAAGTTGGTTTGGTGATCGGCCATCGTTGCGCGGCTCAGCTGCACTCATCTCGAAGCTCCTTCGTTCTTGGTACTGACGTTAGTTGCAGATCGTCAGGCCCCAAAGTGAACGTGCTCCGCATGGGCAAGCTCGGGACCAAGAAGTCGACCACCCATCTCGGCGAACCAACCGGCATCGCCCGAGGAGAGAAAGTGGTGAACTCCCCGGTCAGGCGACGGATTTGCCGCACCAGTTGTCTCAAGAACTGCCTTCACGTCAAAGGCGGTCTCCTCCGCAGACGAGATCAGCAGAACATCGCGTCCCATCACATCCGCGATCGTCCGCGCAAGAAACGGATAGTGCGTACAGCCGAGGAGCAGTGTGTCGACCTTGGCCGAAACGAGGGGTCCAAGAAGACGCTCTGCGAGAACATGCACCTGATCTGAGTCAAATTCGCCGCGTTCGACAAATTCAACAAATCCAGGACAGGCATAGCAGTGGACCGTTGCCTCCCGGTCGAGTGCCGCTGCGCTGTGTTGATAGGCACCAGAGGCAATCGTTCCCACCGTACCGATAACGCCAACTGAGTGATTTTTGGTCGCACGAAGAGCAGCTCGAAGTCCTGGTTCGATCACACCAACGATCGGTACATCAAACCTGTCTCGAAGATCTTCGAGGGCAAAAGACGATGCCGTGTTGCATGCGACGACCACCATCTTGACCCCGTGCTGTTCGACGAGATAGCTCACGATCTCGTTTGAGAAGTTTCGGATCTCACTCGCTGGTCGGGGCCCATAGGGATAGCGGCCCGTGTCACCGACATAGACGACGTGCTCCGAGGGGAGAAGATCGATCAGCGCACGGGCGACGGTGAGTCCCCCAAATCCGGAGTCGAAGACTCCAATGGGTTGTTCCTTCGAGATCAGCACCGTCCGATTATGGACGAGTTAGAAGTAGATGATGCGCTTCGCGCGCTCAACAACCTCAGCAATGTCGTCGGTCCATGCGCCGGTTGAGAGGTACTTCCAACCACCGTCGGGCGAGACGATCACAATGGTGCCCGATTCAATAAGCTCAGCAGCCTTCACTGCACCCGCAAGAGCGGCACCGGTCGAGATGCCAGCAAAGATTCCAACCTCAATCAGACGACGGGTCCAGACGATCGAGTCATGGGGACCAACCAGCGTCTTGCGATCAAGGAGATCCTGTCCCCCGCCGTCGAGGAAGATCGGCGGAATATAACCATCATCGAGGTTGCGTAGTCCATCGACCGCCTCACCCGTCGGTGGCTCAACCGCCCACACCTGTATCTGGGGGTTTTGCTCTTTCAGGTAACGACCAACTCCGAGCAGGGTGCCAGAGGTGCCAAGGCCGGCAACGAAATGCGTAACCTCGGGACAATCGCGCCAGATCTCTGGACCGGTGTGCTCATAGTGCGCACGAGGATTCGCCGGGTTGCCGTACTGATAGAGGAAGACCCACTCGGGATGTTCTCCGGCGAGCTTCTGTGCCATCCGAACGGCACCATTTGATCCCTCTGATCCTGGGGACTCAATGATCTCGGCTCCCCAAACTTCAAGGAGTTGCCGACGCTCGATTGAGACGTTCGCGGGGAGCACCACCTTCAGGTGGTATCCCTTTACCCGACAGACGAGAGCCATTCCAATTCCCGTGTTGCCCGAAGACGGTTCGATGAGCGTCGATCCAGCGACCAGTTGACCGGAGCGTTCCGCGTCTTCAATCAGTGAGAGCGCAATGCGGTCTTTCACCGAGCCACCAGGATTAACCCCTTCGATCTTGACCAGGATCCGGGCCGAGGGATTTGGGCTCAGCGAAGAGATGTCAACGAGCGGGGTGTTACCAATAAGGTCAAGGACACTCTTCGCGACAGTCATCTTGTAGCCGGAAAAGGACTAGTTCGCGCCACCGGCGACCGCCGGAAGGATCGAGATGGTATCTCCCGGTGCAAGCTTGGTATCAAGCTGGTCGAGGTAGCGGACATCATCGTCATTGAGATAGACGTTGACAAATCGGTGCAACGACCCATCGTCGGTGAGAACCTGGCCAGAAAGACCGGGATGCTCAGCGACCAAGGTGCGGAGAACCTCGCCAACGGTCTCGCCCTCAATAGTGACCGTAGCTGAGCCATTCACGGCAGGGCGTAAGAGCGTGGGGAGACGCAGTTCAACAGACACGGACCCTCCGGAGGGAGATAGCTAAAACTTGACCTGACGAGTCAACTATACCGGTTCGGTCATTCCCCCGGTCCGACAGCCGTCATTTTCAACTCCAACCGCTCAAAATCGCTAGTTGGAGACGTCGTGAATCTCGATCGGCTCCTCGATGACTACGCCATCGACAATCTGATAGGAGCGAGTGGAGGCAACCTCACTTCTCAGCGAAACCAGAACGTAGTGCCAAGTTGGATCGGGGGCCTGGGCGATGTCGGTTGGCGAGGGGTAGGGATCCGTATGCGTATGCGAGTGGAAGACCCCGATCACCGCAAGCCCCTCCGCCTCCGCTGCCCGGTCGGCTTTCAGATGTGCAAGGGGGTCAACACTATAAATCTTGGCGCTCTTTTCAACATTGTCTGTTGGAACGATCCGCGTCACGGTGGCTGAAATTGGGTCTCCCACGAGAAGGCCGCAGCCCTCAAAGGGAAGGGCATGAAGACAGTGAGCGATCATCTCATTGAGCTGTGAGGTTTCAAGGAGAAGTTTTGTTGTCGAGCTCATTGCAAACTTCACGATCCTCTCGTCGCATGTCAACCTCAACTATGGGGCAGATTTGGTCAATCCTGTCACTTCGAGCAAGAACTATTGCTACGGGCTGCTCGCTGTGCAGGCTACCGTTTCTCACTATGGCACTTCGATCCCAGCCGAAACGCTCAACACGGAGCGTGCCGACGAGTACCCCGAAACCGAAGAGCAAACCACCAAAATCTGAAGTTCCTCGCAAGATTGCGCAGAACCGACGAGCGCGCCACGAGTACGACATCTTGGAGGTCTTTGAGTGCGGGATGGAACTTCGCGGCGCGGAGGTCAAGTCAATCCGTCTTGGTCAGGTGCAGTTACAGGACGCGTACGCTCGGGTTGATGACGGTGAACTGTGGCTGCTCGGCTGTCACATCGCGCCCTATGAGTATTCCAACGGCTTTGGTGCAGTCGAGCCGGATCGTCGACGCAAACTTCTCATCCACCGTCACCAGATCGATGAGCTTCAGGGCCGGGTTGCACAGCAGTCCCTCACCCTTGTTCCACTCTCGATGTACTTCAAAGATGGTCGCGCAAAGGTGGAGATCGCACTCGCACGAGGTCGACGTTTGCATGACAAGCGACGAGCGATCGCCGATCGCGACGCCTCCCGCGAGGCGGCACGAGCGATGAAGGACTCGCACCGCTAACAGTTGTTCGCACAACAACAGTTCATGGGATCGCAACAGCTCTGCTCGATGCCTGGCAAGATCTCGGCGTTAGAGTGGGTACTCCTGAAAACAACACATGGGGGTGACAGGCTTCGACTCTAGGTATCAAGTTGGGAGAAGCGAGCCGTGGTCTCCGGAGCCACGTTAAAGAGCCGGAACCAAAAACAAATGCCGAGCCACAGCTCGCGCTTGCTGCCTAAATAACAGCAACGTCTGACCGGCCCCAGCCCTATGGGTCGGACCCAGGCGACATCTAATAGGGCTTACCTCGGAGCCGTTGCTAACGCGGCACTTTGGAACACTTCAGTTGGCTGGGATCCTGCGCCGCTGCCGACGGCGAGGCGGGATCTGAGATTAATCCGTCGGATGCGCTCGGAGAAGAACCAATAAGAAACTAGGGGACCCGAGTTCGATTCTCGGCACCTCCACACATAGGTGTTTGTAAAACAGCACCGCAACTGTTCTCAAAACTCAAAACAAGAGTGAACTGAACAGCGAAACATCGCCAAGAAGGCCGTGAAGCCAGCTGACTCGAAAGAATCAGAGCCTCACGGCCTTCTACTTGCCCGAATTAGGCACATCAACTGATGCCCAGCTTGCCCATTGTGAAGCGGAACAGGACCGACCCCTCAAGGTTCTCCATGAACGGACGATGGCCGACCTTGACTGGGCCGGTGAAGCAAGCACAGAAGAGGGCGGCGGCGTCCCCACTTGCAAGCCCGTTTAAATTTCCGGTCAACAACTAATTTACTTCGCATTGAAAAACTGTCTGGCATATTTATGCAAGGAGGTTCAATCCATAATTGTCGCGGGGGACACAATGGGATCAAAACACAGGTCACTTGTCATCAAGGCTGTCACGCTCGCACTTTTACCTCTTGCCTGGGCGTCCACAACGTCAGCGTCGAGAACTCTGATTGGTCGCACCAGCTTCGTGATCACTCCTCATCAGCCGAGTGCATCAGAGATTGAAGCCGGAACGTGGGTCAGCGGTAGTCACCCCTTCGATCCGGCACAGAACGTGCTGACCGATTGCAGCTGGCTCGACGCGATTCCCGGAGCTCAGATTGCGAGTCTCACAGGCCCCTCAGCAGATTTGAGCACTACGTGCGATCCCATCATCCCTGGCAAGGAGTTTGGTTTTGTCACAGCTCCAGCTACATCGCATCATTACAACGAGGTTCTTCGCGAAGCGTTCCGAAATTCCAAGACACACAAGGTCACGGTAGGACCTGTGCTAATGACCTACGGTGACTCTGCGGAGTTAGGTCCCGTCGCGGCAGAAGCTGACGGCTCAATTTGGATTTACGACCCATATCTGAATAGCAAATCCGATTTGCTTCGCTTTTCTGTTGCGAATGGCGCACTTTTGCAAACCGCTTGGGCGCCGTTGCTACGCGACCCGATCATTCAAGCGAACAGCG